>JAEWXO010000020.1 GCA_023458875.1 Bacillota bacterium
TGTTTTTATTTTCATTATTTATCGGTAAATTGTTTTTATTGTTGCATGAAGTAAATACTGTAAGTGTCAAAATAATTATAATACACATTATAGATTTTTTCTTAAACATAGTTACATTTCTCCTAAACATAATACTGTTTTCTAAAGTAAATTGATTTTTCTCCGGATTAACCGCTGATTCCAGTTTCATTTTAAGGTTTATATTCCCTTTTAACGCTAACACTACGCTGTTTACAAGCCGAATTTATTATTGAAAAAAGACGGTGCGAGCAGTACTTTATCGTTTGATTCTCTGTACAGTGATGGAGTTACACCTGTTTTTTCTTTAAATTTACCCATGAAATACGTTGCGTTGTTGTAGCCGGTTATTCTGGCAATTTCGTTTATTGAAATATCCGTAGTGCGCAGCAGAGTACATGCAAAGGCTATTCTTCCGTTTATAATATCCTTCATAATACTCACGCCGAATGTCTGACTGTATAAATGCTGAAACCTTGAGCGGCTTACCATAAGGCATTTTGCAAATTCATCTATTGACCAGTCCTTGCCCGGATTTCTGTAAATGCATTCACGTATCCACATAAGCTTTTCAAAGTATACTCCGGAATTTTTATTGATATTTGCAGGCGGGCTCAGAAATGCGCTTCTTTCTCCGAGCTTATATATAAGCTGACGGAAACAGAGATCAATTGTTTTTTCCTTATAAGCATTTAATGAGTAAAATTCATAGCAGATGCTGCGCATAAAAACCGAGATGTCGGATGAATCAACAATGTCCGTAATTTTGTTGACCGGAAGTCTGACTTCATTTATAACCTTCATATCTTCATCGTCAGGTATAAAATGGCACCAGTCATCGCAGTATGTATCCTGGCTCGCTCTGTAAAAATGCGGATAATGAGGTTCAAACAGTACAAATGAGTTTGCATCTATATTTATTTCTTTGTTGTCTGTATCAGCAGTGCGGAATATTGCAGGGGTTTTTATTATAAGCATCAGCCAGCTGCCACAGCCTTTAGGTCTGTCAATAATAAAATTACTGTCATGCTTATGATTATATCCTATGTCATAAATTTTCATAAAACATCACCTCTGATGCATTTTTGGCATTTCAATTAATTTTTCACCTGATAATCTGTTAAATTAAAATCAAAGGAACACCTTATTTGCCTTAATTTCGGGTTTTTATTATATTTATTGTACCATTGATTGGTTTATTTGTCAACAAATCAGTACCTGTATCTCTACAACAGAGAATAAACGAGCGGGTTCTGCAAAATATTGCAGAACCCGCTCGTTATTAAAAATGTCAGTTAAATGACCATGAATCAAATTCAAGCTGACCGCTGAAAATAAAGTATATATCCTGTTTTCCGCTTATTCCGGATACAGGTGCTGTTATTTCAGTGATACCGTTTGTCTTAGGTATTTCGATATAGCCTGCTGCTTTGTTTGATGTACCTGTTGTACATACCTTGATTGCAGCGCCGTTTACTGAGGAAACACGTACTGTAATTGTGGATGCACCCTTTGAGAAGTCCACACCGGAAACCTTTATCCAGTCGCCTGCTTCAACATTTGAGATAACAGTATTTCCTACACCACTTACATTAATTCCACCCTGGTTTGAAATGGTTTCTGCCTGATTTACCTTGTAAGGATCTACTGATTTAAGCTGAGGTACGCCAGCCATTGTACCCTTTAAAGTATCTATCTTTCCGTTTGTAACGGTGAGCTTGTCAACATGTGAGCTTCTGTAATTGAGCTGAACTCCCATTGCCTTTTCAAGACCTCTTGAATGATAGAACATGTAGAGCTGGTTTTTAAAGCTGACAATACAGTGATGGTTATTTCCGACACTTCCAAAATCACTTCCGAATGTACCCGGATTAGCAAAGAACTGTGATTCGAATTTGAAAGGTCCGAGAGGACTGTCACTTGTCATATATGCAATTGTTCCGTTGCTGAGACCGTACTGATTTCCGCCTGTATCCCAGTTTGTACAATATGAATAATAATATTTGTTGCCTATCTTATTTATTCCCGCATCCTCAAACAAATAAGGTGCATCAATCATAACCGGTGTACCTGCCAGACTTGTCATATCATCACCAAGCTTTACAGCTCTTGCAGTTTTAGGATTTGCATTCTGACCTGTAGGAACACCGCCACCGAAGTAAAGGTATCCTGTACCGTCATCATCAACGAGTACAGCCGGGTCAAACAGCCATGTAACGTCATTGCAGTTAGGTGTTGAACGTGAGATAAGTGCTTTTCCGATAGGATCCTTCCAAGGACCTGTAGGACTGTCACTTGTAAGCACACCTATGCCGTTTGCATTGTTTGCAAAGTAAAGGAAGAACTGTTCTTTGCCGTTGATTTTTTTGTGTGCCGCACATGGAGCCCATGAGAAGCCTGCCCATTTTGCCGCACCGTTCTGACCTGCTGCCGGAATTGCACCGTGGTCTGTCCAGTTAATAAGGTCGTCTGATGACAGGCAGTTTATTGTCTGTACATTGTATGAGTTTTCTACAAGTGAACCGTTTTTATATTCAAATGCATCATTTGTCATATATACATAAACCCTGCCGTTGTATTCCATTACACCCGGGTCAGCGCCGAATCTCTGTGACATAAGAGGGTTGTTGTATGTTTTGTATGACTGTGCTATTTTAACGCCTGCAAAAAGAGAATCCATTTTTGCTGTATCAGGATTTGTGATTACAGTTCCGGGATTTGTTGTTTCTGAAGGTCTAGTCGTATCTGAAGGTCCCGGATCAGATGTCTTCGGTCCCAGCGTTACAGGGTCCTTCATAATATACTGTTTCAGATGTGCAAGGTCTGCAAGGTCAACATTGCCGTCACCTGTAACATCTGCTCTTTTAATCTGATCTTCAGAAAGATCCATACTGTCAAGAAGATATAATGAAAGATATGTAAGGTCTGTAATGTCAACCATTTTATCACCTGTTACATCTCCGTACATCAGATCTGTTGCAGGAGGTCCGGAAGGAGATACTGATTTGATTTTGTCCTTCTGAGCCCCGATAGCCTCATCAACGTAAAAATCAATAAGATTTTCAGGAGTTTCAATATAAAGCTGCATATCGGTTGCATCGTCAGGAATAGTATAGCTTGAATTCAGAAGCTGTGTCCATGTTCCCTTTTTAACCTCTGCAGAAGCAACAGGTGAATAGCATGTTTCGCCTGTTGAGTCAATATACTGAAGCTTCATAAGTATTTCCTCGCTTGAACCGCTGTTCTGCATTACCATTGCACTGAAAGCATATGTACTTCCGGCTCTGAACGCCTTAGGGTCAAGTGATATTGTCGCACCGTTCCATGCGTCTGTACGGCCAGATACAAGGATACTTCCCTTGCCCTGATAGTAAGCAGATGTGTTCTGTTCTACTGCTGCCGGTCCTCTGCCCGTCCAGCTGTCGGTTCCGCTTTCAAATGTTGAACGGAAATAATATCCGTTCGCATCAGGCTCTACCGGAGGCGGCGGTGTTGTGGTTGTTGTCGTTGTTGATACATTTGATCCTGAAGAAAGTGATGCTATCGCGTCATAAGCCGGTTTTGGCTTGTTGTTTGTATCGAACAGAAGAGGCGCATTTTCTGTTTTGATCCATGTGTTTGAATCGTTAGGTCCCCAGATACATATAGCTGTTACTTTTCCTGCATTTCCCTTGTTTATATCAAGAGCAGCCTGGAATATAGCCTTGTATTTTGAAGCCTGCTGGTCAAGTGAGAATTTTCCGCCTTCTGTACTCATATCAAGCTCTGTAATCTGAACCTGACATCCTATAGCAGCATATTTTTTTAGCGCTGTTGTATAGCTGCTGAGTCCGCTGAATCCGCTTGAGTCTGCATTTACGTGTGACTGCATTCCGACACCGTCAAGCAGTCCTTTTTTATAAAGTGACTCGCACATTGAAGCGATACTGTCTCTCTTGTGATCCCAGTATTCATTATAATCGTTATAGAAAAGACTGCAGCCTTTCGGTGCATATTGTCTTGCATATGTAAATGCTTTTTCAACAAAGCTGTTATCTCCGTAGATCTGTACCCAAGGAGATTTTCCGTCTCCGTAACCCGGTAATCTCGCACCACCGTTATTTTTGGTTCTGTTACTGTCATCACTTACACATTCGTTACATACGTCATATGCGTAGAGATCAAGATTCGGGTACTGAGTTTTAATTGCGGAGAAAAGATTTTTAATATAGCTTTCCAGACGCTGATTCATTACGTCTTTACTTACCCAGGAACCGTTGTCGTTGAAATTTTCTTTAAAGAACCACTGTGGTGTCTGACTGTGCCATACAAGTGTATGACCTCTTACGCCGATATTGTTTTTTGCACAGAAGTCAAGAATACTTGCAGCACCGCTTAATGATACACCGATATTAGTTCCGTTTGATGTAGACTTTGCCAGTGTGGAATCAGGCTTCATTTCATTTTCACATGTAATACTGTTAAAATCCTTCAGAATTGTTGCAGTAATAGTGGAATTTCTTATAGTGCCTGAATTCAGTATGTTTCCTACTCTGAAATTGCCTGCAAATCTGTCCTTAAGTCCGTAATCGTTTTCAGCCGCTCCAACAGAATTATAACCTGCTTTTTTCTGCCCGGTTATTTTTACATTGTCAAATCTGAAATCGTTTGTGCTGTCTGTTGAAATGGAAACCGTAAGGTCAGTCGCATTTTCAGGTGCTGCATAATCAGCATAAATCTCTGTCCATTTTCCGCACTTTACTTCCTTTGATGCAAGCTCAACTGTTTTACTTGTCAGTCCGTCATCATCGGAATACGAAAGATTGAATCTGAAATTGTCTGATTCGATTGAATCCTGGTAAACAAATACACTGTAATGATATTGTATACCTCCGTCAATGTAGAACCCCTTTTGCGAATACGCGCCGTCTGATGCTGATTGTCTGCCTGAAACGAGCATACCTCTCGAATTGTCGCAGCCAATGCCGTCAGCAGCCTCAAGTAACGTAAGATCACCGTAATTTGTCCATCCTTCGTAGCTTACCTCAAAATCATTTGATACAAATTCACAGTCAGCATGTGTAATCTGGTCAAATGAAGGAAAGAAAGACATTGATCCGGCAATCATAGTTAACGAAATGACTGCTGCAGAAATTCTTTTTACTTTCATTAAAACTTCACTCCATTCAAAATAAGTCCTTATAAATGTTAACTTATGTATCTAATTATAACAGTACAATTATATAAGTCAATTAACAAAAGTGCTACATTTACTAAACTATTATGCTAATATGTTATAATTAGATAACAAAATGTATCCTCTATTGCCACAAAAACTAGTTAAAATATATAAAGTTCAGTGTTTTAAAATCAGCAACATATACAATATTTCCCTCTGGTTTTACACCCCGTATGAATGCCCGAAGGTTAAAAGCGCGACCGGAAAGTCCAGCCGAATCGTGCCGGATTGAAACTCCTGCATAATCATTATTTTCCCATATGGGCTGAATAGAAATAGTATATGCAATATTTTTCTCTAATTTTTTTGTACATCTTGATAAATAAAGTAGTTTATGATATACTGTATTTATCCGAATAAGTCATGTAACAACCGAATAGAAGTGAGGAATGACTAAAATATGCTCAATGCCATAGGATCAAAAAAAAATCTGCTAAACAATGAACTAAGTAACGGATACTTCAACACTGTAAGTGACCTTATTGAAAACGAAATGGTGCTCAAAATGAAAAATTTTACTCAGCACGGCTTCACATCTACATTTCAACACTGTGTAAACGTCTCATACTATAACTACAAGCTATGCAAATTCTTCAGGCTGAATGCAAGAGCAGGCGCAAGAGCAGGACTTTTACACGACTTCTTTCTTTATGACTGGCATACATGTAAAAAAGACAGCGGAAACAAGCTTCACGGAATAACCCATCCCAAGGTCGCACTTTCCAATGCAAGCGAACACTTTTACCTTAACGCCTGTGAAAAGGATATAATTCTTAAGCATATGTTTCCACTTACAATATCACTGCCAAACTATAAAGAAACATTTATAATCGTACTTGTTGATAAGTACTGCGGTCTGATTGAAACTGCCGCAAATGTACTCAGAATAGTATCCCGTAAAGTTGCATCAGTTCATTAAAAATATTCCGGAGTAAAACATATGTTTTATTCCGGAATATTTTTATTCTTTTTCTGTTTCAGATGCCTCGTCAAGTGATGCCTGTGCCGTTTCCTCTATAATTTTTCTTACCTCTTCCACGCCCTCAAATGTCTGGGATGAAAAAGGAACAACATGTATGTCTTCAAAGCAGGGAATTGTCTCTTTGAATTTTTCCGTCATTGCCGTCCTGTTTGTCTTATTGAGCTTGTCGGCCTTTGTAAGTATTATAACAAACGGAAGCTCTGAATCAATAAGAAAGTTTATCATATGCAGGTCATCTTCACTCGGCGAATGACGCATGTCAACGAGCAGAAACACAAGCCCGATATTTCTGTCAGCGTTCAGATATCCTTCAATAAGACCCGACCATCTCTTTTTTTCGGATTTTGATACTTTTGCATATCCGTAACCCGGAAGGTCAACAAAAAATATTTCCTCAAGCTTATAGAAATTTATTGTCGCTGTTTTTCCCGGAACTGAGCTTACTCTTGCAAGTGACTTACGGTTAAATATTTTATTTATCAATGTGGATTTTCCGACATTTGAACGACCTGCAAATACTATTTCAAGGCGCTCTGATTCAGGTATCTGTGAAAAAAGTCCGAAGCATGAATGAAATTCTGCTTTGTTGTAGTTCATATATTATATTCCTTTCGGTTTTTACTAAAACGGACGCACATTGTGCGCCCGTTTTTCTTTAACTGATCTGATTTAAAGTACCAATGCATTATTCAGTACATCTTCAATGTTTTCAGCCAGTATAAATTCGATATTGTTTTTTACTGCATCATCTATTTCTTCAAGATCAGGCTTGTTTTTCTTAGGAATAATAACTTTTTTTATCCCCTGTTTATATGCAGCCATTGTTTTTTCGCGAAGTCCTCCGATAGGCAGTACCTTTCCGTGAAGTGTTATCTCACCTGTCATCGCAACATCACTTTTTACCTTGATTCCCGACAGTGCAGAAATCATTGCCGTTATCATTGTAACTCCTGCAGACGGCCCGTCCTTTGGAACAGCACCTTCAGGCGCATGAATGTGAATGTCCTTGTTTTTATAAAAATCAGGATCTATTGAATACTTGTCATCAACCTTTCTGGCATAACTGACTGCAAGCTTTGCGCTTTCCTTCATCACATCTCCGAGAGAACCGGTGACTTCAATAGTGCCCTTTCCGTTCATCACAAGAACCTCGAGAGGCATAAGCACGCCTCCTACTGATGTCCACGCAAGACCGTTTACAAGACCGACCTCGTCATGCTCTGATTTATCGTCATCGAGATATTTTTCAACCCCGAGATACGTGCTTATATTTTCATCTGTAAAAGTAATTTTCTTTGCATTTCCGTATACGATTTCCCTTGCGGTTTTGCGGCAAAGGGAGCCGATATTTCTTTCAAGATTACGTACACCTGCTTCTTTTGTATAGGAGTCAATAAGCTTGTATATTCCGTCTTCGGAAATTTTGAACTGAGATGCTTTGAGTCCGTTTTTCTTTATCTGCTTAGGAATGAGATGATTTTGCGCTATATTAAATTTTTCTTCTCTTGTATAGCTTGTAATGTCTATTATCTCCATACGGTCAAGAAGAGGTGCCGGAATTGTCTGAGTTGAATTTGCCGTTGTTATAAACATTACCTTACTAAGATCAAAAGGAAGCTCAATAAAGTGATCACGGAACTCCTTATTCTGCTCGCTGTCAAGAACCTCAAGCATCGCTGCAGAAGGATCTCCCCTGAAATCATTACTCATTTTATCAAGCTCGTCAAACAGTATCAGCGGGTTTTTAGTACCTGCCTGAATCATAGCGTTTATTATTCTTCCCGGCATTGCACCTACATATGTTTTTCTGTGACCTCTTATATCTGACTCGTCTCTTACACCACCGAGGGATATTCTGGCGTATTTTCTTCCCAGTGCCTTTGCTATAGATCTGCCGATTGAAGTTTTTCCGACTCCTGGAGGACCCACAAGGCATATTATCTGACCTGTTATATCAGGATTCATCGCATAGACCGCTATACTTTCAAGTATACGTTCTTTTACCTTCTTCAGTCCGTAATGATCCTTATCAAGAATTTTTTCTGCTTTTTCAATATTTATTTTTGTCTTTGTTTCTTTATTCCATGGCAATTCGAGTGCGGTATCCAGATAATTACGTATTACAAATGACTCCTGAGATGATGCCGGCAGCTTTGAAAGACGGTCGGCCTCCCTAAAAAGCTTCTCTGAAATTTTTTCCGGAAGTCCAAGCTCTTCTATTTTAAAAAAGTAACCTGATGCATCATCCTTTGAGCCGTCATCCTCACCAAGCTGCATGGATATTGCCCTCATCTGCTCACGAAGCAGAAAATCCCTTTGATTCTGGTTAATACTCTCCTTGACCTGATTGTGAATCTGATGTTCTATTTCAAGAACCTCTGTTTCACGATTAAGAATTCCAAATAGAATACTCAGGCGGTTGAATGTATTGTTCTGCTCCAGAAGCTCCTGTTTGTCGGCAAACTGAAAGTTTGCATTAAAAACTATATTTTCAAATAAAATCTCCGGATCATCCTGGCACAATATTGATGTTACAAGTTCCATAGGCATACGCGGAACCAGCTGTGAATATTTTTCAAAGATATCTTTAACAGACCTTGAAAGTGCTTCAAGCTCCAATTCATCTGCCTTTGAACGGCTGTAATTGTTCACCGGCTTTATTGAAGCTTCATAAAAAGGTTTATCATCACCTGTCTGACTAAAATCAACAAGCTTTGCCTTACTTATTCCCTCAACAAGAACTCTTAGGACATCATCCGGAGTTTTAAGAACCTGCCTGATTTCTGCCAGTACGCCTATTTTATACAGGTCTTCTTTTTTAGGTTCTTCAGCAAAAACATCCTTTTGAGCTATTACAAATATTTTTCTGTCTCTTTTAAGTGACTCCTGTATCGCGTTTATTGATGTTTCTCTTACTACATCAAAATGCACCACTAATTTCGGAAATGCTACCACCCCTCTCATTGGGATGACCGGATAAATTTCCGGCTCGGTTTTATTGTCTTCAGCATGTTTATCCATATATTTCACCTTCTCTGCTGTAATATATTAATTATATAATACTTCGACCAGTTTTTCAAGTATAAAAAATAATTCCCTCTTGTAAGTACGTAAGAGGGAAACGATATATTATTTCTTCATTACTTTTTTTAATTTACTGGTTTCTGTTTTTAGAAGAGGTTTTGTGTTATTTACAACACAGTCCTTAGTAATAGTTACTTTAATTATATTGTTTGAAGGTGCTTCAAACATTGTCTCCATAAGGAGTCCTTCAACTATTGCTCTTAAACCTCTTGCACCTGTTTTTTGTTCAATAGCTTTTTTTGCTATTTCTATAAGTGCATCATTTTCTATTTCAAATTCAATGTTATCATAATCAAAGAGCTTTTCATACTGTTTAACAAGGGCGTTTTTAGGCTCTGTAAGTATTTTTACAAGTGCCTGCTCGTCAAGCTCATCGAGCACTGTTATTAAAGGAAGTCTTCCTACAAGCTCAGGTACTATTCCGTACTTTACAAGATCCTGTGGTACGACTTTCTTAAATATATTTTTCATATCAGCACTGCCGGATGAAACATCTGAGCCGAATCCTATTGACGTACGCTTTGTTCTCTTTATTATAGCCTGCTCCAGTCCATCAAATGCACCGCCGCATATAAAGAGAATATTTTTAGTATCAATATGGATAAATTCCTGATTAGGATGCTTTCTTCCGCCCATCGGAGGTACATTTGAAACTGTTCCCTCAATTATTTTCAAAAGTGCCTGCTGTACACCTTCACCGCTGACGTCCCTTGTTATAGAAGTGTTTTCTGATTTTCTTGCTATTTTATCTATTTCGTCTATATATATAATGCCTCTTTCTGCAGCTTTTATATCAAAGTTTGCAGCCTGAATAAGACGGAGAAGTACATTTTCAACATCGTCACCAACATAACCGGCCTCTGTAATAGTAGTTGCGTCAGCAATAGCAAACGGAACATCCAGTGTTTTGGCAAGTGTCTGTGCAAGCAACGTCTTACCAACGCCTGTTGGTCCAAGAAGCAATACATTACTTTTCTGTATCTCAACATCATCGTCAGTTGAATTGCTCAGTAAGCGTTTATAGTGATTATAAACAGAAACAGAAAGTGCTATTTTAGCTGTATCCTGACCAATAATATACTGATCAAGTACCTTTTTTATTTCAACAGGCTTTTTCAACTTAATGGTGAAATCTGTGCTCTTTTTTGAAATCTTTTGTTTTGCCTTGTCTTTGTCCTTATCTACAGGTCCGGCAATTATATCATAGCAATAAATTACACATTCATCACAGATATTTGTACTGCCTGATGAAAACATGCTCTGTACACGATTTTCACCCTTACCGCAAAAGCTGCATGTTTTGAATCCATTGTCAACCATAATGCACCAACCTTATCTTTTTTCAACTACCTTATCTATCAGACCGTATGCACATGCTTCTTCTGCAGACATAAAGTTATCACGTTCGGTATCATGCTCAACCGTTTCAATTGGCTGACCGGTATTTGCTGCAAGCATTTCATTAAGCTTCTTTTTCATCTTTATAATTCTGTCAGCATGAATTTTGATATCTGTTGCCTGTCCCTGCATTCCGCCTAAAGGCTGATGGATCATTATTTCACTGTTAGGAAGAGCTGATCTTTTTCCTTTTGCACCGCATGAAAGAATAAATGCACCCATAGATGCTGCCATTCCCATGCATATTGTTGCCACGTCACATTTTACATAGTTCATTGTATCAACAATAGCCATTCCTGCAGTAACAGAACCGCCAGGGCTATTGATATAAAGACTTATATCCTTTTCTGAATCCTGACTTTCAAGATAAAGAAGCTGCGCAACAACAAGGCTTGCAGTAACATCATTTACTTCCTCTGAAAGCATAATAATTCTGTCATTTAAAAGTCTTGAATAAATATCATATGAACGTTCGCCTCTGCTGGTCTGCTCAACAACAACTGGTACTAAACTCATATTCCATCTTCCTTTCGTTTTGTAATAGAATGTTTATTTTTTGTAAATTTTGTATTAATACAAACGTTCTCCTATTATTTTTTTAATAATAGGAGTCAGTCTGCTGTTTATTCTTTGATATTATACTTCTGAGTTTTATTCAGACTTTTCTTCTGATTCTTCTTCGGACTCTTCTTCAGCCTTTAAAGTGTTGTCAACAACTGCATTTTCTTTTACAAGATCAGCTGCCTTGCCAACTTTAAGGTCCATCTTGTAATCTTCAAGGCTTATCAGGCGCTTAACGTCTTCAACCTTAAGATTGTTTGATTCTGCAAGTCCTTTAAGTCCGTCTTCAACTTCTTCATCTGTAACATCGATGTTTTCCATTTCAACGATCTTTTCAAGAGCGAGTCTGAGCCTAACTTCACTTTTTGCTCTGTCCATATATGTTGCTTTAAGGTCATCAATATCCATGCCTGTATACTGGAAATAAAGGTCGAGTGTCATCTTGTTTGATGCAAGACGCTGCTCAAATTCTCTGATTTCTCTTTCTACCTTCTGTTCGAACATACATTCAGGAATTTCACCTTCAAGATTTTTGATTATTGTTTCAAAAAGATAGTTTTCGAACTGAGAATCAGCTTTCTTAACAGCTGCTTCTTCAAGCTTTGACTTAATGTCTGCTTTATATTCATCTACTGTTTCAAATTCAGAAACATCCTTTACAAATTCGTCATCGAATTCAGGTAATTCCTGTGTTTTTATTTCAGTAAGGTTGATTTTGAAGGTTGTTTTCTGTCCTGCAAGCTCCTTCATCTGATAATCTTCAGGAAATGTAACCTCTATTTCAAACTCTTCACCTGTCTTGTGACCTACGATCTGCTCTTCAAATCCCGGAATAAACTGCTGACTGCCAAGCTTAAGAGGGAAATTATCACCTTTTCCGCCTTCAAACGCAACACCGTCTTTAAAGCCTTCAAAGTCAATAACTACTTCGTCCTCGAGCTGAGCTGCCCTGTCTTCAACAGTTACAATTCTTGCCTGACGCTTTCTTGCTGCTTCAATCTGTCCGTCAATAACTTCGTCAGTTACTGCATCAACTATCTTAGGAGCTTTAAGTCCCTTGTATTCAGGTACATTTACTTCAGGTCTTGTGGTGCATATTGCCTTAATAACAAGACCGTCTGCCTTTGTTGCAGATACAACCTCTATTTCAGGTCTGTCTACGATATCAAGATTTGTTTCTTCTATTGCAGAAGTAACTTCAGGTCCGATAAGACTGTTTATAGCTGATTCGAAGAAAACTTCTTCTCCATATAACTTTTCAATAAGTGATAATGGTGCTTTTCCTTTTCTGAATCCCTTTACCTGGATCTGTGATTTTTCTTTCTGATATGCTTTTTGAATTGCAGCATTAAAAGCTTCTGCATTTATCTCTAATACTAACTCATGCTTATTTACCGCTACATTTGTTGATGATTTCAAACTCATTTTTAACCGTCCTCCATTTTTTTAAACAACATCTAAACTATTATATCATATTAAATTTATTATGGCTATAGCCAATCTGATTGTTCTATGTTTTTCATAATTTATACCACTTTATATGGTGAGAATTGTAGAAAATCACTAGAAATCATATTATATTCAACACCATCATGCATACCTGTTACAGCATTTCTCTGACTATATCCATGAATATGTCCGTAAAAGCATTTTTCGATACTGTATTTATAAAGTATATTCAGAATATCAAAATTACAGCTTGAGCCGTATAACGGCGGATAATGCATAAACACAAGCGGTTTAAGATTTTGTGACAACGCAGCCTGTATCGATACATCCAGGCGCTGTACTTCGCGTGCCATAACCTTTTCATTTTCCGTATCTCCGTCAATGCTTACCCAGCCTCTTGTTCCGCAGATTCCATAATCACCGTAAGCGTAACAGTTATTAAACAGAATATGAAGTGTGTCAAAGCCATTTTCCGCAAAGAAATTTTCCATTTTACTTTTAGTTGCCCACCAATAATCATGATTACCCTTTAAAATAATCTTTCTTCCCGGAAGATTATTTATAAAAGCAAAGTCCTTAACTGAATTTTTAAGTCCCATCGCCCATGATGTATCACCGGCAATTACAACTGTATCATTTTCATTTACAGAGCTTTTCCAGTTCTCCTCAAGCCTTCCGATATAGCCGTCCCAGCCGTTAAAAATATCCATAGGTTTGAATGAATCACTAAAGGATAAGTGCAAATCTCCTATTGCATAAAGCGACATATTTATCCCTTGCTTTCTGTAAAAGAAATTTATTTTATATTGAAAGCCCCAAGAACATATTCTTTCATTTCGTCCTTTTGAACTGATTCATTAAAACGTACAGGCTTGTTTTTAAGATCAGCAAGTGACTGAGGAATATCAATGCCTGAAAGTTCACAAAGCTTATCAATCATTTCATATTCATCAAGTGACGAAGAATCTTTGTCAATGGCTTCAAGAACGCTTGCACTGAACTTGTAAGGACTTGCCGTTGAAGCAATCAGCGTTTTTGTCATATCGCCGGTTTCTCTTCTGTAATCATCATATACCTTTACCGCAACTGCAGTATGTGTGTCGCATACGTATGAGTATTTTTGGTAAATATTTGCAACAGTCTGCTTTGTCTCCGCATCGTCACAATATCCACCGTAAAAATCATCAGCAAGTTTTTTCTTTATATCATCTGTTACTTCGTATTTTCCCACTGATGCAAGAGAATCAAACCATTCTCTTATCTGCGCATCATTGTCTCCGGAAAGAATATACAAAAGACGCTCAAGATTACTTGAAATCAGTATATCCATTGACGGTGAACATGTAGGGTAGAACTCTCTGTTTCTGTCATATACACCTGTTCTGATAAAATCAGTAAGAACCTTGTTTATGTTTGAAGCACAGATAAGCTTTCCGACAGGCAGTCCCATTCTTTTTGCATAATATGCTGCAAGTATGTTTCCGAAATTTCCTGTAGGTACTACTACATTTATTTTGTCACCAAGTGAAATTTCATTGTCAGCCACTAAAGATGCATAAGCTGAAATATAGTAAACTATCTGCGGTAAAAGTCTGCCCCAGTTAATTGAATTTGCACTTGAAAACATAAGATTATTATCATCCATTGCCTGCTTTATCTGACTGTCTGTAAATATTTCCTTTACACCGTTCTGGCAGTCGTCAAAGTTTCCCTTTATTGCGCAGACGCTTACATTCGAGCCTTCCTGTGTTGTCATCTGTCTTTTCTGCATAGAGCTCACTCCGCACTCAGGATAGAATACCATTATCTGAGTACCCTCAACATCCTTAAAGCCTTCAAGTGCTGCCTTTCCTGTATCACCGGATGTTGCAACAAGAATTATGATTTTCTTGTCTATCATAAGCTTCTTTGCTGAAACAGTCAGGAAATAAGGAAGTATCTGAAGTGCCATGTCCTTGAATGCACATGTAGGTCCATGCCATAACTCAAGCATGTATGTTCCGTCAAATAAATGGGATATTTCATCTATATTTTCTGTTTCAAAGTTTTTAGCATTATATGCATTATCAGTACAATACTGTATTTCCACATCAGTAAAATCCGTAAGGTATTTTTTGAAAATATAAGCTGCCCTGCATGAATAGCTCAAATCACATATATACTTAATCTCATCAAGTGTAAGCGATGGAATTGATTCAGGTACAAACAGACCGCCGTCTTCAGAAATTCCCTGAGAAATTGCCTTTGCACTTTCTACCTGCAAATTACTGTTTCTTGTACTTTTATAAAACATAAATATACTCCTTTTCTCCGCAGAAAAAATATCCCGGACATCATACTCTGCAGCAATAAAATGTCCGTATTCTACTTTATTGAAAGCATAATATTGCAGCCTGTCATATCAAAAGCATCCTTGTAATATCTGATAGCCCAAGGCACATCGTTTCTTAGTATTACCTCTGCGATATCAAATCTTGCCTGTTTACTCAAGGGGTAATGATAGCTGTAGCTTGCTGCTGTTTTTATTATTTTTAGCTTTTTACTGTATGTTACTGCGTCAACACCTGACACCACACAATTCTCTTTTCTTGCCTTAACTTCGACAAATGCTATTGTACCGGCGTTTTCTGCAATAATATCTATTTCTCCTCTGCGGCAGCTATAGTTTCTCCTGACTATTTTGTAGCCGTACTTCTGAAGGTAGCAGCATACCGCTGTTTCACCTTTATTCCCCAGTTCCTTTTTTTTCATAGTATTTCCTCAGAAAGCTGAGACGGTGAATTTCAGAGGGACCGAACTTGTCTATTTTTTCATAGTGAAGCTTTGTTCCGTAGCCTTTGTGCTTATCGAAGCAATACATCGGGTAAAGCTCTGACATTTCCTCCATGTATCTGTCTCTTGAAACCTTTGCAAGAATTGAAGCCGCAGCAATACTGGCAGAATATGCATCACCCTTAATCACTGCTCTTACCTGTGTATCCGGTATATCAGGGCATTTGTTTCCGTCTGCCATAACCAGGTCAGGATGTACACCCAGTCCTTCAACAGCTCTTTTCATTGCAAGCATTGATGCCTGCAGAATATTGAGCGTTTCGATTTCATCAACTGTTGCCCTGGCTATACAATATGCAGTTGCGTTTTGAATTATTTCATCATAGAGAGTATTTCTCTTCTTTTCAGTAAGCTTTTTACTGTCGTTTATGCCTTCTATCCTTACGGAGTCATCAAATATTACTGCCGCCGCAAAAACATCTCCTGCAAGAGGGCCGCGCCCTGCCTCATCAACTCCGCACAGTACAATATGATTACATTCATTTCTGACTGCAGTATCATATTCATACAAAGAATCTGTATTCTGGTTCTGTGACATATTTTCACCCCTTAATTAACAGGAGGGACTTCAAGAGAAATATTGCCTGCTTTGCCTGCCCTGAACTCGTCAAGCAGAGTGATGGCAGCCCGCTCTGTATTTACCTCGCCGCCTGAAATAAGCATTCCTCTTTTTCTTCCGAGTGTTTCAAGAAGAATTTTTCCCGTATAGCTGTCCGAGGGTTCAATTTTATAACGCTGCATAAGATTTTCAGGATAGTGTTCCTCAAGATATTCGAGCAACAGCATCGCAAGTGTTTCAATATCAAGTATCTCGTCCCTGATAGCACCTGTGAATGCAAGCTTCTGAGCCACTGTCTGGTCGTCAAACTTAGGCCAGAGAACACCAGGCATGTCAAGCATTTCTACCCTGTCGCCAAGCTTGACCCACTGTTTTACACGGGTAACTCCCGGCCTGTCCTCTACCTTGGCTTTTTTTGAGCCTGACATTTTATTTATAAATGATGATTTTCCTACGTTAGGTATACCTACTACCATTACACGTGTCGGTCTTCCCACCATTCCTTTTTCTTTTCTTTTCTGTATAAGGTCTTTAAGGAGCTGACCCTCAAGTGCAGAATTAAAGTTCTTTATTCCTTTACCTGTTTTACAGTCCATTGAAATAGCAAGTATTCCCTTACTTTTAAAAAATGCTATCCATTTGTCTGTTATACGATCGTCAGCCATATCTCTTTTGTTAAGTATGAGCATTCTTGGTTTTCCGTTTATCATTCTGCCCATTTCAGGATTCTGGCTGCTTAAAGGAATTCTGGCATCGATTATTTCAACAACGGCATCTACAAGAGGAAGATTTTCTTTTATACTTCTCCTCGTTTTTGCCATATGACCCGGGAACCATTGAATTGATTTTATCTCTGTCTGTGACATAAAATTTTCCTGTTCTGTTTAAAATAATTTAATAGTTTTAAGCGGTAAATATCTCATAACAACCTTGCCTATTACGTCATCCTCCGATACAAAACCGACATCTGAGCTTCGACTGTCATTTGACACAATTCTGTTATCACCCATAACAAATATGTATCCGTCAGGTATTGTAACAGGATAGTCCTGAGGCTGTATGAATGCGTTGAATCTGATCTCGGTGAGTGAAGTTATAAAATGATCGGCTGTAAGCTTTTCCCCCTCAACATAAAGCTGTTCATCAAGTTGTACGTCATCTACATAGACATAACCGTCCCTTATGTCAAGCTTTTGTCCTCCTACAGCAATAACTCTTTTTACAAGAGGCCCGAGATTTTCATTTTTCACAATGACAATATCTCCGTTGTCAGGTGAATAAATCTTACTGTAAATAATCCTCTGTGTATCCTCAAGAGTAGGAACCATAGACGTACCGTCTACAGTGGCCTGATCGAACAGATATGCTCTTACAAGAAGGAATATAAGGAGCCATATACCTACAGTTTCAATGATATCCGTTATATCATTGAATATGCTTTTCCCTTTGTCTGCCTTATCATTACTTTTTTCTGTGTTGTCGTTATCCGTTTCGTTCTGACTGTTTTCTTCTGCATCGGCATTCCCTGTCTGATCTTCGTTTTTTTCTTCTTCAGCAGCACTGCCTGTCAGATCTTCGTTTTTTTCTTCAGCATTATCGCTGACTGTCTCATCCCGACTGTTTTTCTCTTTAATGTCCTCGCTCATTTAAACACCATCCTATTTAACAAATCCGAAATCAGAAAACGGATATATTCTTAATATTACTTTTCCCACTATTTCATCCTCAGGAACAAATCCAAGCTCCAGATGTTTACTGTCCTTTGATCTGTTTCTGTTATCACCAAGAACGAATACATAGCCTTCAGGAACAGTAACAGGGTAGTCTTTAAATGCCCCCATATTCTGGGTTGTGAGTGTATTTACAAAATGATCTGCTTTAAGCTCCGGCGCTGTTCCGTCATCATTTAATTCGTAAAGCTGCTCATCGAGTGCCTTTCCGTCTACATATACTATTCCCGATTCAAAATCTATATTTACGCTCTGGCCACTAAGAGCCACAGTTCTCTTTACTATAAGCTTATCAAGATTTGAACTGTCAATAATAATAATATCATTTTGTTCAGGCTTATAAAACAGCGGTGAAATAATAACCCTGTCATCTTCTGTAAGCGTCGGCTCCATTGACGGGCCTGAAACATCAGATATTCTGAATAAATATGTGAATACCAAAAGAACAATAAATATAGAAAAAATAACTGATTCAATCATATCAGCTATATCATTGAATAATCTGCTGAAAAAACCGCGTGAATTACTCACAGATGTATTGTTATCCATTTTATCGTCCCCATTCTGAATATTTTGTTATTACTAATAGCAAAAAAGGGACTGAGCGTCCCTTTTAACTATCGATAAAAGATCAGCAGCTGATAAATTAACGTACTGCTTCTTTAACTTTAGCAGCTTTACCAACTCTGTCGCGGAGATAGTACAGCTTAGCTCTGCGTACTTTACCTTTTCTGACAATTTCAACCTTGTCAACAACAGGTGCGTGCATTGGGAATACTCTTTCGATTCCACAGCCATGAGCTAAACGTCTAACAGTAAATGTTTCACTTATTCCGCCGTTCTTCTTAGCAATAACTGTACCTTCAAAAATCTGAAGACGGAATTTTTCGCCTTCCTTGATTCTTACATAAACCTTTACAGTGTCACCAACTTCAAAAGCCGGAAGTTCTGCCTTCATACTGTCTTTGCTGATTAATTCGAGTGCATTCATTTGTAATTTCCTCCTAAAATTTCTGAATATTCTTACATTATAAGCTTAATCAAAGCAAATATGCAGCGGACTATTCGTTTTAATGTCATTAAATGGCATTAACTCTCGTCGTAAAAAACGACGGACTTTAAATGCTATATAATCATAGCACACTTTGAAAATAAATTCAATACTTTTTTTAAAATAAAAAAGAGCTATTCTATACACCCGCCTCCGAGTACAACATCTCCGTCATAAAACACAACAGCCTGTCCGCTTGTAACCGCTCTCTGTGGTCTTGCAAATACAACCTTTACCTTTCCTCCTTCAAGAGGATATACGACCGCCGGCTCATCCTTCTGATTATAACGTGTCTTTGCCGTTACATCAAGCGGTTTATCAGGAAATTCGCCGGAAATGAAATTAACATCATCCGCTGTAAGCTCTGATGTAAGGAGCTCCTCATTGCTGCCAAGTGTTACTGTATTTGAAACGCTGTCCTTGTGTATTACGAATGCCGGCTTTCCAAGCGCTATGCCGAGTCCCTTTCTCTGACCTATAGTATAATAGATTATTCCCTTATGTGTTCCGAGAATATTTCCGTCTTTATCAATGAAATTTCCAGCCTTAACCGGATACTCTGATTTTTCTCTTATAAACTCACCGTATTTTCCGTCAGGCACAAAGCATATATCCTGGCTGTCAGGTTTTCTTGAATTTACGAGCCCTGACTCCTCTGCCATCCTTCTTACTTCTGTTTTTTCATATTCAGCAAGAGGAAAAAGTGTTTTTGACAGCTGATACTGAGTAAGATTATACAGAACATACGTCTGATCCTTCGATCTGTCCTTAGGCCTTTTAAGAACGTATTTTCCTGTACTTTCATCATACTCCCTTACGGAATAATGTCCTGTTGCAATATAGTCATATCCAAGTTCCTCGGCACGCCTTAGCATTTTGTCAAATTTTATATGTTTGTTGCACTCTATGCATGGATTCGGAGTCTTTCCTGAAATATAGCTTTCAATAAAATTATCTATAACATATCTGTGGAATTCCTGTTTGAAATTAAAAACAAGGTGTTCAAAGCCAAGTTTATAGGCAACTGCCCTTGCGTCCTCAACATCTGAAAGCGAACAGCATGTTTTTGTTTCTGTATCTGAAATATCATCAGAAGAAAACATTTTTATTGTAACTCCGGTAACTTCATAGCCCTTTTCAAGCAATACCTTTGCTGCAACAGAGCTGTCCACTCCGCCGCTCATTCCTACCATAACCTTAGCCATTTTAAAACCTCTCTTTTCTTTAGTCAGGATATCTCGTCATAACATATGTAAGTGTGTTTTTTGCTTCTGTCCATGTAAGCTTTCTTCCCCAGTGCACCTTGCTGTTGTAGTTTCCTTCTGCAAGCACAAATCCCTCATCTGTTATCTGAAGTACTATGACTGAATGAGTGTCATTATTTACTCTCAGAATATCTCCTACCCTTATATCAGTTACATCTGCATTTGTAATCTTTCTTGCCGGAAGTTTTCCGAATGCGGCGTCAGACAGCATAAATGCAAATCCCGCACAGCCGTATCCTATGTTGTAGATTCCGCCATTCCATACATAAGAATTGTTATTTGTCCACGGCGTACCCTCCGGATATTGTGTTTTAAACGCGATCATTGCGTTATATATGCTTTTTTCATCAAGTCCGGGAGCAGCCGGCTGAGTATTTGTCGTTGTAACCGTAGTCTTTGAAGTCTGAGGTGCCGAAGTAACCGGCTGTGTTGTCTGAGGCGTCTGAGTCGTTGTCGGCACAGTCCGGAGTGTTGAAGTCGTTGCCGGAGGATTATGTACTGCTGAAGTCGTTGCAGGCTGAGTATGAAACTCGGAAGTCACTGCCGGCTGAGTCTGTAAAGCCGAAGATACTGACGGCTGAGTCTGAGGAGCGGAAGTCACTAACGGCTGGGTATGTAAAGCCGAAGATACTGACGGCTGGGTATGAAGTGTTGAGGCCGCCGTCTGCTGAGTCTGTGAAGCTGAAGTTACTGTCGGCTGAGTCTGTAAAGCTGATGTTTCTTCCTGTTTAGTCTGTTGCGTCGAAGCCGTTTCAGAAGGCAAATCAGTATTATTGATTATTCTCTTTTTAATACGGTTTAAATCAAAAACATCGATGCGTCCGTCGTTATTTGTATCGTACTCATCGATACCGGAATCTTGTGTCATATCAAGTAAAATATATTTTTTTATATCTGTCACTTCATTATATGCATTTACACCAGCTGTAACTGAAGCTAATATGCTGCCTACGAGAAGCAAGCTGACTATTTTGTGCATTTTCACAGTATTACCTCACTTTATAAAATTATTTGTCTACTATTATAACACTGATTCATTTTAATTACAAGTAACAAAAATACCCTTTACATTTTATGCAAAGGGTATTTCCAATCATTTTGTTTTTTGTATTTTATATTTTATTTTATATTTCCAATGATGGATTTTCATCTTCATCCTTTGCCTGAAATCGCCACCGAAAAAGATTGCAAGATTTATAAGCGACATAATTATTGCCACTTTTCCCGGAAGTCCCGAATAAAAAAAGCTTATTATCATAAAAACCGCATCAAGCATTGCAAGGTATTTTATTTTTATAGGAATAAAAAAGAAAAGAAGCATTTGGAAGTCTGGCGCTATTAACGCAAATGCTATGAAAAGAGAAAATGTAAGAAAATAATTCGACGTAAATCCCGTTATAAATCCACCTATTATTGTGCCTATGATACCGCTTAAATAAAAAATGTTAAATTTGAAGGTACCCCAGTTACTTTCCATAATCTGACCTATAAGCCAGTAAAAATAAAAAGTAAATATAAGAAAAATAGGTGTTGTCTGAAAAGGAATAAAAATAAAGGATATTATCCTCCACACCTGACCGTGCATTATGGCATCGCGTGAAAAAACAATAAGAGGTGAAATTGCTTCTTTCCCCGCCATAGGGCAGATAAAATTATCCATTACATATACAATAACCATTCCTGTTATTATAATATTCATAAGACCGTGCACTGCATATTTGCCGTATTTCCATTCAAGCTTGTAAAGCCATTTTTCAAGTTTCATTTATTGTATGTCGGACCCCTTTCTGTTTATATAGTTTATTTAATATGCAGCAGTGCTTAACGTTACTGCTTTAAACACAATAGACTGATGTCATTATTATAATTGACAGTACTGATTGACGATAAATTCAGAAAATTCATTAAAATCCTTCACCGACATATCAGCAATAGCTACTGCCTGTTCCCAGTCGTTTAATTTTTCGTCAAATACCGCAACGGTAAAAAATCCTGACTTTTTTGCTGCTTCAAGGCAGTGTACCGAATCATCCAGAACCGCAGTAAACTGAGGCGGAATACCCATAAGACTGCTTATGTTATTAAAAAAAGATGGATCATCCTTTTTTATTCCGCTTTCCTCACATGTATATATAAACTTAAACCTTTCATATATTCCGTGACGTTTAAGTATTATGTCTGTAAGCGAACGGTAATTCGCTGTAGCAACGCAATATGGAATTTTATGTTTATCCAGAACATCAAGAATCTCACAGGCATATTCTTTAAGAGGAATAGAATGCGCATATTCATCATGTATCATCTGTTCTATTCTTTCTGTTATTGCCTCTGATTTCATTTTTACACCGAGCTTAATAAAATATTCAGCTGACTCTTTCATACTGAGCTTTTTCATTATGTCCGATATTCCGTCGGGCGGTGTAATACCGTTTTCCAGAAGGAAATTATAATCAACATTTTCCCAGCATTTCATTGAATCTATAAGCGTTCCGTCCAGATCAAAAATTACAGCTTTTATTTTCATAAATTAAATATTATCCTGACTTTTATCATATTGAATTTGTAACACCTATTTTAGCACGGTAATCAGTACCTACAGGCTGAACCTTTTCCATTGCTATTGAATGTATGTCTGTTGAAAGTGATTCAAGCTCCGCAGCTCTTCTTGTGACTGCATTTATTTCTCCAAGCTTTGAAAGTGATGTTGCAAGCGGTATTCTTGACTTTCCCTTTGCAACTGAAAGTATGTCAGTACCTCTTTCATTTACCGCAAGTATTCGTCCGTAAACAGGAGGAGTTGTAAGATCATCCTTTGTTATGCCGAGAAGTGCATTTACAAGTATCCTTCTTATTCTTGACATAGTATAGCGCTTTGTCTTTATCATTTCCATCATTTCCTGAACACTTGATGCTGTTCTTGCCTCATAAATCCTGTGTTCAAGGCCCTGTCCTACATCAGGCACGTCTCTTATAAGAGCAGGAGTCATCATTCTCATCCTGTACATTATAGCCTTTTCAAGATTTGAAAACTGTGCTATTTTTCCATTTGCAACTGCGTCGGAAAGAATATCGAACATTACCTTCGGCATAAGGTCAGAATATGCATTTTCCCTGACATTTTGTCTTATAAATGACGCACTTGCAAAATTACATACAACGTCAGGCTGGTCATGTCCTGCATTTTTTCTTGTTACAGTAAACGGAGTAATTTTTGAGTTAAGGTATGAAATTGTCTTTATATACTCTATTGCAAGAAGATTGTTAGGCCACTGGAATACATCCGCTACCTGCTTTCCGAAATTTTTCTCAGCCAGAAGGTTCATTGCACTCGGATAAGAAAGACCGCTGTCAAGCAATATTTTCAGCTCAGGAGACTGTGAACATGCTATGCTTGCCTTTACAGCAGACAATATTTTATTTATATCTCCGCTCTCACTTCCGAATGAAACCTCATCCACACAGCCCATAGCATTTAATATGTACATAGCGCCCCTTGCAAAAACCTCTGCACTTGAAAGTGAATATGCAACAGGAAGCTCAATTACAAGGTCAGCACCTGACTTTACTGCTGCCTTTGCCCTTTCGAATTTGTCAATAATAGCCACATCGCCGCGCTGAACATAATTTCCGCTCATTACTGCAACAATATGAGTCGCACCGTTTTCCCTTGTCTTTTGTATATGGTAACTATGGCCATTATGGAAAGGATTGTATTCACATATTATACCTGAAACCTTCATAACATTATTCCTCCTGATTTTTTTTGATTAAACATTATCACTTTTTTGTTAAAAAAGCTGATTTTTTTTAAAGTGCTTGCAATTTTTCTACAATGGTATATAATTAATTATTGTACTTTGACAGAAAATATATACTTATATCTGTATTTCAGTCAATTTACCGTAATTCTAATAAAACTCGAAAGGATTGAAAAAAGAATGAAAATTCTAGTAATCAACGCGGGAAGCTCATCACTTAAATATCAGCTTATTGATATGAGTGACGAATCTGTGATAGCAAAGGGAAACTGTGACAGAATCGGTATCGGAGGTCATATTTCACATAGAACATTTGACGGCCGTACATATGAAGCTGACTGTGAATTTCCTACACACACTGAGGCTTTCCAGAAGCTTGTTGAGGTCCTTACTAAAGGTGATGCATCGGTTATTTCTGACATGTCTGAAGTTTCAGCAGTAGGACATAGAATAGTACAGGGTGCTGAAATATTTTCAGAAACTTGCATAGCAACAGATGAGGTTATTGAGCAGATTGACGGACTTGCTGAACTCGCACCTGTTCATAACCACGCACATGCACTTGCACTCAGAGCCTGCAGATCAGTTATTCCTGATGACGTAAAGCAGGTCGTAGTGTTTGATACCAGTTTTCATCAGACAATGCCTAAAAAAGCATATATGTTCGGTGTACCTTATGAATGTTATACCGATCTCCATGTTCGTAAATACGGTTTTCACGGAACATCACACCGTTTTGTAACAGCTAAGCTTGCAAAGGTACTCGAAAAAGATATTAAAGACATGAAAATCGTATCATGCCATCTTGGAAACGGTTCTTCAATCACTGCTGTTGACGGAGGAAGATCAGTTGATACCACAATGGGCTTTACACCTCTTGACGGTCTTATCATGGGCACAAGATGCGGTGCTATAGATGCTTCTGCTGTAACATTTATTCAGAACAAGCTAGGCATGACCTCTTCAGAAATGAGCGAATACCTTAACAAAAAATCAGGCTTCCTCGGCGTATCCGGAATATCAAGTGATAACCGTGATATATCAAGTGCAGTTGAAGAAGGCGACGAAAGAGCAAGTCTTACATCAGAAATGCTTTGCTATCAGATCAAAAAATATATAGGTGCATTTGCTGCTGCAATGAACGGCGTTGACGCTGTAATCTTTACAGGCGGAATCGGTGAAAATGCCCCTGAAATCCGTCAGAATTCATGTGCTGATATGGACTTCTTCGGGATTGACATAGACACTGAAATCAATAAAGCAATCCGTGGAGAGCTTTGCAGAATTTCATCTGAAAAATCCAAAGTTCAGGTATGGGTTGTACCTACAAATGAAGAGCTCCTTATTGCCCGTGATACACTTGAACTTATACAGAACGTGAAATAAAATCCTATACCTTAAAACAATCTATCGAATATTATATCATATTAGTTTATAAAAAACAATAGAAAAAACGCTGAAAATTGTTTTGATCCATAAGACCGGAAAAGAACCTGCCATTGTCGCAAATACGATAACGGCAGGTTCTTTTTTTTTTTGAGCAAACATATCTATTCAGTAATTATAAATATTTTTACAAAGGGCGTGATTGGTATTTATGACAAAATAAGCAGCATAGTGTGGAGTAACTACATGCTTGCATTTATACTGATTTTCGGCGGATTACTGACTGTAAAATCAAAGTTTTTTCAGATACGCGGATTTAAAAAAATCTGGCGTGAAACAATCGGTACATTATTTTCAGGTGAAAAAGCCGAATGCACGGACAAGGAAATCAGTCAGTTCGGAGCATTCTGCGGAACGCTTGCAGCCACTATGGGTACGGGAAATATTGTCGGTGTCGCCTCTGCAGTTGCCATAGGAGGTGCCGGTGCTGTATTCTGGATGTGGGTATCGGCATTTATCGGAATGATGATAGTATTTGCAGAAAACTTTTACGGTACAATATACCGCAGGAAAGATAAAAACGGCGAATGGTCAGGAGGTGCTGTAAACTACATAGCAGACGGCACCGGCTCAAGGGCGGCAGCTCTCGTATATGCCGCTCTGTGTGTTGCCGCTTCATTCGGAATGGGAAATATGGTACAGACAAACTCTATTTCATCGGCATTGATGGAAGAATATTCGGTGGATCTTATTATTACAGGCGTTGTTACTTCATTTTTATGCGGACTTGCAATAATAGGCGGAATAAAAAGAATCTCAGCAGTCACGAAGGTGATTATTCCGTTTATCTCTGTCATTTACATATCCGCTTCACTTATAATAATTTTTAAAAATATCGTAATTGTTCCAGGAATACTTGGAAAAATATTTTCTGAAGCATTCGGCATTTCAGCGTTCGGAGGCGGAGTGAGCGGCATCATGATAAAAAAAGCAATTTCCACAGGACTTAAGAGAGGTGTATTTTCAAACGAAGCAGGGCTGGGAACATCTGCTATGATACATGCATCGGGTTCATGCAAAAAACCTGAGGTTCAGGGCATGTGGGGAATAGCTGAGGTATTTACCGACACCATAGTATGCTGTACGCTGACAGCACTTGTAATACTGTGCTATACGGAAAACGGCGGAGGCTGTACTTCTGAAGGTCCGGCTCTTGTTATAAATGCATTTCGTGACGGATTCGGAAAATATGCAGGTTCATTTATATGTATTTCAATTTCAGTTTTTGCATTTGCCACACTTATCGGATGGTCTCACTGCGGAGAAAGTGCGTTCCGGTATATTTTCAAGGATAAATTTAAATATGTATATAAATTTTTATACTGCATCGCGGCGGCTACTGGTGCTGTCCTTGAGCTGAATACCGTATGGACAATGTCTGACATTTTCAACGGCCTCATGATAATACCGAACATAACAGCACTGATTATTCTATGCATTAAGAATCCTGTCCGTAATTATTTTAATTATAAATAAATGAATATCATATTGTATTGTGTCAACAATAAAATCACAGAATCCGCATACACTCTGATTCTGAAATTTAATTTACGGAGACGTGGTTTTTATGGGACTTACAATTAACGATGACGGCATTTATGATTCTGAAACATTTACTGTTTCATGCCTTGATGCACTGAAATTCGGTACCGCATATGCAGATATCTATGATGACATAGTAATCGGAACGGATTCCGGATGTCTTTCCATATTCAACGCACTTTCATCAGGAATCCTGTCACGCAGTAAAAATATATGGAGCTGCGGAAACTGTACACAGGCACAATTAAAATATGCAATTACAACACTTAAGCTTAATACAGGCATATTTATAGAATCCTCATGCGGAAATATCAAGCTTATTCCGTTTTCAAAATACGGCTTCTCACTTAATTCATCCGAAGAAAAAACACTTTCAGATACGATAGGATCTGTAAAGCTTGCCGCTTCATACTCAGACGGAAAAATTACGGATTCATCAACACTTAATGAAATGTACAATTCAGAAGTTAAATATAAACATATTGACTTTCCTGATGAAACAAATATACAGATAAATTCATCAAATCCCCTCATAAAAAATCTTTTTCACAGTATATGCACAGCCAAAAAAAGCGGCGGTGAATACAAGAAAAATATTACTTTTCAGATCTCTGCTGACGGTTTGCGTGCATCCGCATACTCATTTGAAACCGGCTTTGTTTTTTATGAAAAACTCATCCTCATATGCTGCATATCGGAATTCAAAAAAGGAAACGACATTCCTCTCCCCTACAGCTTTCCTGTAATAGCCGACAGACTCGCAACACAGTACGGAAGATCGGTTTACAGATTCAATCCTTCGTCTGACAAAGCAAATGATATTTCAATAAGGTCAATATCCCTTGATTTTCCTTTTTTAAATGACGGTGCCGCACTTATATTCAGCATTCTGAAAATAATGGAGGCTGAAGAAAAGTCTCTTGATGAGCTTGTAAATGACATCCCGGAATTCACAACAACTGTAAAATATATTAATATCAAAAACAATCCTGAAGATACCATAAAACAGATTCAGAACACATCCGAAAATAATATATGCTATGAACAGGAGGACGGCAGAATAATCGCAAAGGCTTCAAAAAGCGGAAAAAGCCTTATTTTGTACGCTGAAAGCTATCGTGCAGAAAGTGCCGATGAACTATGCAGCAGCTGGATGCTGGGAACAGGAATAAGATGACATAACTCATGATATCCGGAAATTTTTATATTTATAAAATACTTTATATTATGCTTAAGTTATCCTTTTTTTGACTTGACAGATAATAATATGTGTAATATAATTAGTGTGTATATTTATGTTCGGATATCATACATAACTGTTGCTTAAACAAACTATTATCATATCTAACAGAATAAAATAAATAGGAGGTTATTAATTGAACAATTATAATAACAATCGTAAACGTTATAGTGATGACAAAGACAAACAGATTTCCAGACAAACTCACAGTCCCATTGCAAAATCCGATTCTGATTCCGTTGTTGTTTCTTCAAGTGAATCCGTGACATCATCTAAACAGTCCAAAAAGGAAAGCAGGAAAACTCCTGTAAAAATAATTCCACTGGGCGGACTTAATGAAATCGGAAAAAACATGACAGTATTTGAATGTTCAAATGATATTTTTATTGCTGACTGCGGACTCGCATTCCCGGATGCCGAAATGCTTGGTGTTGATATCGTAATTCCTGATTTTACTTACATTGAACGTAATCAGGCAAAAATACGCGGCGTTGTTCTTACACACGGACACGAGGATCACATCGGAGGTCTTGCGTATCTTCTTAAAAAAATAAACATTCCTGTCTACGGAACAAAGCTTACTCTCGGACTTGTTGAAGGAAAGCTCAAAGAGCACGGATTATACGGAAAAGTAAAATTATGTGAGGTTTCTCCTAAAAAAATAGTAAAGATGGGCTGCATGGCTGTAGAATTTATATCAGTAAATCATTCTATCCCTGATTCAGTAGGACTTGCCATCCATACACCGGCAGGAATAATCGTTCATACAGGTGACTTTAAAGTAGACTACACACCTATTAACGGAAGTCCTATTGATCTTGCCCGTTTCGGTGAGCTTGGCTCAAGAGGAGTTCTTGCACTTATGGCAGACTCAACAAATGCTGAACGTGCCGGATATACACAAACAGAAAAAAAGGTAGGAAATTCTTTTGACAGCTTATTTGCTACAGCAGAAGGCAAACGTATAATAATAGCTACCTTCTCATCAAATATTCACAGAATTCAGCAGATTATCAACTCAGCAGTAAAAACAAACAGAAAAATAGCTGTTTTCGGACGAAGCATGGTAAACGTAATTGCCACTGCAACAGAGCTTGGCTATCTTACAGCACCAAGCGGTGTAATGATTGACATTGAACTTATGAACAGATATGACAGCAGTCAGATAGTTCTCATCACAACAGGCAGTCAGGGTGAACCAATGTCTGCACTCACACGAATGGCAATGAACGATCATAAAAAAGTAAATATAAACTGCAATGATTTCATAATCATATCAGCAACTCCTATACCGGGAAATGAAAAATTCGTTACAAGAGTCGTAAATGAGCTTATGAAATCAGGCGCTGAGGTTGTATACGAAGCAATGTATGAAGTACACGTTTCCGGACATGCCTGTCAGGAAGAGCTTAAGCTTATGCTTGCACTTACAAAACCACAATTTTTCATACCTGTCCACGGTGAATACAAGCACCTGAAAAAACACGCTCAGCTTGCCCTCGAAATGGGAATACCACAGAAAAACATTATCATCGGAGAAATAGGCAATGTTATCGAAACAGACGGCGTCGACATGCGTATAGTTTCAAAGGTTCCTTCAGGACGTGTGCTCGTTGACGGTCTTGGCGTCGGAGACGTAGGCTCCATAGTACTCAGAGACAGAAAGCATCTTGCTCAGGACGGACTTATAATCGTAGTTATTGCCATTGACAAATGTTCAAACACCATTGCATCGGGACCCGATATAATTTCAAGAGGATTTGTTTATGTAAGAGAATCCGAGGAGCTTATTGATGAATCAAAACAGATTTTAAATAAAACACTCCAGAACTGTACTATCCACGATCTCAGAGAATGGAACTCCCTTAAAACAAAGCTTAAGGATGCACTTTCAGAATATATTTACAGCAAAACAAAAAGAAGCCCTATGATACTTCCTATAATAATGGAAATATAACAACACAGAGGATATCCCCCGCCTCTATAGGCGGGTCCTATTCTTAGAATCTTATTCTGCTTGTTAAAAGCAGAGCTTTGAATCTTTTCCGTCTCCGCGGCGTAGGGCTGCATATTATTATACAAAATCATTAAAACCATATCATTGCAAAAAGGGGGATGATTACTACGAAAAAAAGAAAACTGACATTTCTTTGTCTTTTGCTTTTTATGCTTCTGTCAGTACCGTTTTATTCTGCATTCAGAATTTATAAATACAATGAATATGAATCATATATGTTTATATTCATTACTCTGATACTGATTCTCGTAGTAATCACTCAGATAGTAAGTGCAAAACAGAATTTATACAGATATTTCAACAGAATAGAACATAATCTTGAACAAACGAAATGCTTTGCTCTTTTCAATACTCCTGACCCTATTGCTATTCTGGATAAGGGAAACAAAATAATATGGTATAACCAATCCTTTTTTGATTATTTATCAAATAAGAATGACGCTTTCGGTATAAATATATGTGAAGAACTTAATATTCAGAACAGTCTCCTTGTAACGAAAAGCCAGTTCAATATAGAATACCAGGACATAAAATACAATATAAACTGTGTGGTAAAATCAAATTATGGTATTGAACTTAAAATTCTTTTCTTCAGGGATGTGACAGACTATCTGAATCTTCTGGAAGAATATAACAGCAAAAAACCTACTGTTGCACTTATAGCAGTCGACAATTATGACGATATGTTTATAAATGTAAAGGAAAGTGAACGCTCCAGAATCCAGGCGGCTATGGAGAAAATGCTTGATAAGCTTACAGCTGACACAAACAGCTTTATCAAACGTCTTTCCAAGGACAGATTCATTGTTCTGTTTGAAGAACAGCATCTTAACAAGGTAATGAAGGAACGTTTTAAAATACTTGACCATGCCCGTTCTATTATTGTAAATGACGGAACATGTGTAACTCTTTCAATCGGTGTAGGCAGATGCAGCAGTTCTCTTTCCGAAAGTGAAGAATTTGCAAGACAGGCCCTTGACATGGCACTCGGAAGAGGTGGTGATCAGGCAGCTGTAAAAACAGAAAACGGCTTTGAATTCTTTGGCGGATTGTCAAAAGGCGTTGAAAAGCATTCACGTATCAAAACACGTATAATCTCAAATGCAATGCAGAAGCTTATTGAAAACTCATCAAATGTTTTTATTATGGGTCACCGTTTCGGTGATCTTGATTCAATAGGTGCGTCAATCGGGCTTTCTACAGCAATAAACATTACAGGAAAAAAATCATACATAGTTGTTGACCCGAAAAACAATCTCGCAACTCATCTAATTAACAGAGTCGAAAAACAGCATGATATGTGCACATTTATCAATGAATCAAAAGCACTTGAACTGATTAACCCTAACAGTCTGCTCATAATAGTTGATACACACAAGGCCTCTATGGTTGAAAGCGCGGCTGTTTACAATCAGATTAAAAATGTCATTGTTGTTGACCATCATAGGAAAAACATTAACTTTATCGACAATGCAGTTATTTTCTATCATGAGCCTTATGCATCATCTGCCTCAGAAATGATAACTGAAATAATACAATATTTTAAAAATCTTAATAAACTTCCTGCCTGCGCAGCTGATGCACTTCTTGCAGGAATAACGCTTGACACAAAGAATTTTGTAATAAAAACAGGTGTACGTACATTTGAAGCTGCAGCCTATTTAAAGAAAATGGGCGCTGACACTATATCTGTACGCAGTCTGTTTGCAAATACGATAAATCTTTACAAGCTCAAATCAAAAATAGTCTCATCAGCTGAGATTTACGGCAATTTTGCAATTGCTGTTGCCGAAAAAAATGATATATCAGGTGATGACCTGCGAATAACTGCTCCTCAGGCATCTGATGAGCTTTTAGGCATAAGCGATGTCATAGCTTCGTTTGTAATCTATGAGGTAAATAATATTATAAATATATCTGCACGTTCATACGGTACGGTAAATGTTCAGCTCATTATGGAAAAAATAGACGGAGGCGGACATCAGACAATGGCCGCAGCCCAGCTTTCAGGTATTACAATACCGGAAGCAAGACAGAAGCTCATTGATGCAATAGAACAGTACCAGAATGAAAACTGCATTGAGCAGAAAATAATATAAAAGGAGAAAAATAACATGAAGGTAATTCTTACTCAGGATGTAAAAGGAACGGGAAAAAAGGGAGAAATCAAAAACGTTTCAGACGGATATGCAAGAAACTTTCTTTTGGCAAAGGGAGTCGCTCTTGAAGCCACACCAAAAAATTTAAGCGATCTTGCAGGAAAACAGGCTTCTGAGCAGCATAAAATTGACGTTGAAAAAGAAAATGCCAATAAAATTTCAGAGATAATCAACAATAAGAAAATCACGATATCTGCAAAAGCCGGTGCATCCGGAAAATTATTCGGAGCTATCACAACATCGCATATTGCAGATTATATTCAGGCTCAGTACAAACAGAAAATTGAAAAGAAAAAAATAAACGTCAAGGGCGAAATCAAGAATTTTGGCACATACGAAGCTGATATCAAGCTGTATGCAGGAATAACGGCAAAAATGGTTATTGACGTTGTTGAGGAAAAATAATGGCGTTTCAGGATAATTATACACCTGTCACAAATACAGGATTTGAGCTGCCACACAGTATCGAAGCAGAACAGACTGTTCTCGGCTCTATACTGATTGATGCAAATGTTCTCACAACTGTACTTGAAAAGCTTAAGCCTGAAGCATTTTATAACGAACAGCATCGTGAACTTTTTTCCATAATGATCAGAATGTTCAGCAGTGGTTCAAAAGCAGATATTATTACAGTTTTAAATGAAGCACTTTCTGTGAATATATTTGAGTCGGCATCTGAGGGAAGAAATTATCTTGCTTCCCTCATGAACAACGTTCCGTCTGTTTCAAATATCGAAGACTACTGTACAATTGTTTCAGAAAAATATTTTGCAAGAAGTCTTGCAATAACTGCCCAGCAGATTTTAAATGATGTTGCAAGCGGAAGCTATGATGCACAGACACTTCTTGATTCTGCAGAGCAGAAAATATATGATATACGACAGGGAAAGGACGTCAAAGGTCTTACTCCTATAAATGACGTTGTATATGAGGCTTATGACAGACTTTCAAAAATAACAGGTCCTGACAAAGATAAATATCTTGGTGCAAAAACAGGCTTTACGTATCTTGATACTATAACCACAGGCCTTAACAGATCAGACCTTATACTCATAGCAGCCCGTCCTGGTATGGGTAAAACATCCTTTGCCCTTAATATTGCTTCTAATGTTGCACGTCATACAAAAAAGGACGTAGCTGTATTCTCTCTCGAAATGTCAAAGGAACAGCTTGCCACACGACTTCTTTCAACAGAAGCACTTGTCGACAGCAACAAGCTCCGAAGCGGAAGACTTGCCCAGAGTGACTGGATAAGACTTGCCTCAAGCGCCGATGTCCTTTGTCATCTTTCTCTTTACATAGATGATACGGCAGCTATAACAGTACAGCAGATGAAAGCCAAGCTAAGAAGGGTCAAAAATATAGGACTTGTTGTTATTGACTATCTGCAGCTGATGACAACGACTCTTAAAACAGACAACCGTGTAGCTATCATCTCTGAAATTACAAGACAGCTGAAAATCATGGCTAAGGAGCTTGATGTCCCTATAATCCTTCTTTCACAGCTTTCACGAGGACCTGAGTCAAGAACCGATAAACGTCCTATGCTTTCGGACCTCAGAGAATCAGGATCAATTGAGCAGGATGCGGATATTGTTATGTTTCTTTACCGTGATGCATATTACAACAAGGAAAGTACCCAGCCAAATGTCAGTGAATGCATAGTTGCAAAAAACAGACACGGTGAAACAGGAACAGTAGAAATGATCTGGGACGGACAATTTACCAGATTTGCAAACAAGGAAGGTTAATTTATGCTTTGTCAGATTATTGATACAATTAACAAATACAATATGTTAAAAAAGGGAGACAGAGTGGTAGTTGCTCTTTCGGGAGGGGCTGACAGTGTTTCCCTTCTTCTTTCCCTTTCAGAGCTCAGTGACAGACTTGGAATTACTGTTTCCGCGATACACGTCAATCATTGTCTCAGAGGAGACGAAAGCGACGGAGACGAAGCCTTCTGCGAAGAGCTTTGCAGAAAAAGAGGAATCAGACTTATAAGTAAACGCTTTGATGTGGCTGGCTATGCCTTAAAAAATAAAATGTCAGTCGAACAGGCAGCACGTAATATCAGGTACAATTTTTTCAAAGAAAATACTGCCGGTCAGAAGCTTGCAACGGCGCACACTGCAAACGACAATGCCGAAACAGTTATTTTTAATCTTACCAGAGGAACAGGCATAAAAGGAATTGCAGGAATCCCTCCTGTCAGGGACAATATAATCAGGCCGCTTATAGAAACCACAAGGCAGCAGGTTGAGGATTATCTTTCAGAGAAAAACCAGGACTTTGTAACCGACAAATCAAATCTTTCCGATGATTATACAAGGAATAAAATCCGTCACAATGTAATTCCTGTACTTGAAACTATAAATTCATCACTTTTCAGGACCATAACAGCGGATTCATATAATTTCAGACTTGACAATTCATATATTGAGGAACAGGCATTAAATGCATTCAACGAGTGTCATACAGAAAAAAACAAACTGTACTGGTTAAACAAATATCACAAAGCAATACGTCACAGATGCATCTCCATGCTCCTTTCAGCCAATAACATTCAGATAAGCCAGAAAAGAATATCCGATATTGATATTATCTGTACAGAAGGCGGAAAGATAAATCTTCAGAACAATGTTTATATTGTCTGCAAAATGGGTATTATTAGTATAGAAGACATTCAACCGTCAGAGCATGAAGATTTTTATAAAGAATTAAACCCTGGCGAAAATAAATTCATGAACAAGAACGTCATTGTTTTCATCAGGGATATTTCAGAAAAAACATCAGGAACAGTAATAGACGCAGATAAGCTTTCAGGCAAGGTATTCTTAAGAAACCGGAGAGCCGGTGATAAAATACAGCTCAGTGGCAATAATTTTACGTCATCAGTAAAAAAAATATTCAACAGGAAATTTCCTTTACAGGAACGTGACAGTCTTTGCTTTATAGCTGATGAAGCAGGACCTGTTTTTATAGAAAAAACGGGCATATCAGAACGTGTAAAAGTAACCCGTGAAACAAAAAGAGTTATGGAAATAACTATACAATGTGAATAAATAATGAAAATGAGTGTACTTTCAAAATGTACACTTGACTTTATGTTATTTTCACGTTAAAATATTCTTATGACTTTTTTAAGCATATAGGTTTTTTTATTATTTCTGTTTATTTTAAGATAGCAGGCTTGGTGCGCCGGCATCTTCTAATTTAAAAACAACAGACAAAAGAATGGAGTGAATATATTGACACCAAAAAAGAATAGAGGGTTACTTACCTATATTTCTATAGCAGCTATAATCATATTGGTCCTTGGTTTTGTTCTTCCGGGTCTTAATCAGGGAAATTCTTCACAGAAATATTCGGATATCATGAAATATTTCGATAATTACCAGGTATCATCGTATACTTTAAATCTAAAAACAGGTGAGCTTGAATTAACATTACGTGAATCAGATGATAAAATTGAATATACAGTTCCTTATGTAGGACTTTTCCTTCAGGACACTGATTCGGAAATAAAGGATTACCGTGAAGAATACAATGCTAAGTACGGTGATGAAAAGCCTCTGGAAGTAGAATATATAAAGGGCTCTGACAATTCATGGATCATTACTGTTATACCTACAGTACTGCTGCTTATAATGGGAGTCGCATTATTCTTTTTTATGATGCGTCAGGCAGGAGGCGGAGGAAAATATACATCCTTCGGGAAGGCAAATGTTAAAAATTCAGCACAAAGCGGAAAGAAAACAACATTTGACGATGTAGCAGGTGCAGACGAAGAAAAAGAAGAGCTTAAGGAAATAGTTGATTTTCTTAAAAATCCAAAAAAATATGCCGATATCGGTGCCAGAATACCTAAGGGCGTACTGCTCTTAGGCCCTCCGGGAACAGGTAAAACACTTCTTGCAAGAGCAGTTGCCGGAGAAGCCGGCTGTCCGTTTTTCCCTATTTCAGGTTCAGACTTTGTTGAAATGTTCGTAGGTGTGGGTGCATCCAGAGTAAGAGACTTATTTGAACAGGCAAAGAAAAACAGCCCTTCTATTATATTTATAGACGAAATAGATGCTGTAGGACGTCACAGAGGTGCAGGTCTCGGCGGAGGGCATGACGAAAGAGAACAGACACTGAATCAGCTGCTTGTTGAAATGGACGGTTTTACAGAAAACGAAAGCGTAATAGTTATTGCCGCTACAAACAGACGTGATATACTTGATCCCGCACTGTTAAGACCGGGACGTTTTGACAGACAGATCGTTGTCAATTATCCGGATGTAAAGGGACGTGAGGAAATCCTCAGGGTTCATGCAAAGAATAAACCGCTCGGTCCTGATGTAAACCTTAATGTAATAGCTAAAACAACACAGGGATTTACAGGAGCCGACCTTGAAAATCTTCTTAACGAAGCCGCTCTCCTTGCCGCACGTGACAACCGTAAGGCTATCATAGAGGCAGATATTGAGGAGGCAACCCTGAAGGTAATAGCAGGTCCTGAAAAGAAATCACACATTGTAACAGAACGTGATAAAAAAATTACTGCATATCACGAAGCAGGTCACGCTGTTGCCGGATATTACCTTGAAACACAGGAAAAGGTTCACCAGGTTTCAGTTATCCAGCGTGGAATGGCTGCCGGCCTTACAATAACACGCCCTGAAACCGACGATTTGCATATGTCAAGAAACAAGATGCGCGAATCAATCATTATGCTGCTCGGAGGACGTGTTGCCGAAGCTATAGTTCTTGATGATATCTGCACAGGTGCTTCAAACGATATTGAACGTGCCACAAAGATTGCAAGAAACATGGTAACAAAATACGGATTTTCAGATAAGCTCGGAACTGTTGTCTATGGCAGCGGTGAGGGCGGCGAAGTATTCCTTGGAAGAGATTACGGTCATACAAGAGATTACAGCGAAAAAATCGCAGCTCAGATTGACGAAGAGGTTCACCTTCTTGTTTCAGAAGGATATAAAAAATGCGAAGCTATTCTTACAGAAAATATTGACCAGCTTCACACACTTGCAAACTATCTTATCGAACATGAAAAGATTGACGGTGATGACTTCCTTAAGCTCATGAACGGCGAACTAATTACAGAAAAATCCGATGTTGTTGATATCACAGATATAGATACCGACAAAAAATCCGGCGAAGTTTCCGACTCAGAGGATGATCAGACCGTATCAGATACAGAAGACAAAAAGGCAACTTCTGAAAATGACGATGATCTGATTCCTGAAACAGAAACAGATACTACAGACGACAATGCCCCGGAGGACTAATAAATAAACATAAACACGCGAAATACATGGAGTGATGTATTTCGCGTGATTTTTTTCTATTGATTTTTTTTCTTTATTGTGCTAAAATATATATATCTGCTTACAACGGAGGTGCAAGATGAAGAAAATCACAATTATAACAGGGCACTACGGAACAGGAAAAACAAATATTTCTGTAAATCTCGCGATGGAGCTTGCGAAACAATCACAGCATGTCACGGTTGTTGATCTTGACATCGTAAATCCTTATTTCAGAACAGCTGATTTTGACAGGCTTTTTTCCGAAAACGGAATAACCCTTATAAAACCTATGTATGCAAACTCCAACCTTGATATACCGGCTATAAGCTTTGACCTTGAGCAGCTGGCATCGCAGGACGGTTACCTTATAATCGATGTAGGCGGTGATGATGCCGGAGCAATTGCACTGGGAAGATATTGTGAGGCTCTCATGCAGTACGAAGACGATCTTGATATGCTTTATGTTGTAAACTGCTATCGCTTTCTTACACGCGAGCCTGAGGAAGCCCTTGAGCTCATGTATGAAATAGAAACAGCATCAAGAATGAAGCATACAGGAATAATAAACAACTCAAATCTCGGACTTGAAACAAGTCTTGAAAATGTTCAGGCATCTGTAAAGTTTGCAGATGTTATTTCCCGAAAGTCAGGTCTGCCTGTCGTATTTACCACATGTACAAGCAGGGTTCCCGATACGGCTGATTTTAAAAAAGTTGATATCTATGTTAAACCATTATGGGAAGCATAGCTTCATAAATCTGATTACATCAGAAATTCTTTGTCAGGAAAGGGGTTCTTTATATGGCTGCAATGACTGTAGATTTTGAGAAATGCAAAGGCTGTGCTCTCTGTACAACTGCATGTCCCAAGAAAATAGTTGAAATTCAAAAGGAAAAGCGCAACAAAAAGGGATACTTCACTGCACAATGTACAGACCAGAATACTTGCATAGGATGTGCAATGTGTGCTATCATGTGTCCGGATTGTGCAATAACAGTTGAAAAGTAATGACTAAAAAGTTATAAAGGAGTGCTGTACTTTGGAAAGAAATCTTATGAAGGGTAATGAAGCTCTTGCAGAGGCTGCTATCAGAGCAGGCTGTAAATGTTTCTTCGGTTATCCTATTACACCTCAGACTGAGCTTGCCGCTTACATGGCAAAGCGTATGGCAAAGGCAGGCGGCGTATTTCTCCAGGCAGAATCAGAAATAGCTGCTATCAACATGGTGCTTGGTGCATCTTCAACAGGTGTCAGAGCTATGACATCATCTTCATCTCCTGGAATAAGCTTAAAAGCAGAAGGTATTTCATACATGGCAGGAAGTGATCTTCCATGCGTTATTATAAATGTTCAAAGAGGCGGTCCCGGACTCGGCGGTATTCAGCCTTCACAGGCAGACTACTGGCAGGCAACCCGTGCAATCGGACACGGTGACTTCCATGTTCTCGTATTTGCACCGTCATCGGTTCAGGAAATGGTTGACATGGTAACAAAGGCTTTTGATCTGGCGGACGAATTCAGAGTTCCTGCAATGATTCTTGCAGACGGACTTCTCGGACAGATGATGGAACCTGTTTCCTTCCCTGAAATTACTGCAAAATCAGTTGAAAAGCCATGGGCTACAAACGGTCATAAAAACAAGCGTAAACATAACATAGTAAATTCACTTTATCTTCAGGCACCTGACCTTCAGGGAAAAGTTCAGGAGCGTTTCGAAAGATATGAAAAAATAAAGCAGTCACACACAGATGCTGAATCATACCTGACTGAGGATGCAGAAATCATCGTAACAGCTTACGGCGCTACTGCCAGAGTTGCAAAGTCAGCTGTAAACGCTGCAAGAGAAGCAGGTCTCAAGGTTGGTATGGTACGTCCAAAGACATTATGGCCGTTCCCTGTAAAGGAACTAAACGAAGGCTGTAAAAATGCAAAAGCAGTTCTTTGTGTTGAAATGAGCATGGGACAGATGGTAGATGACGTTAAGCTCGCACTTAACTGTTCAATTCCTGTTCACTTCTTCGGAAGAACAGGCGGCGTAATCCCTACACCAAATGATATCCTTGCTGAGATTCAGAAAATTGGAGGTGCTCTGTAATGGCAGTTGTTTTTGAAAGACCAAAGTCATTAGTTGATGTATCAACCCACTATTGTCCTGGCTGTACACATGGAATTATCCACAGAATTCTCTGCGAAGTTATAGATGAAATGGGTATCGAGGGCGATACAATAGGCGTTTGTCCTGTTGGCTGCTCTGTTATGGCATATGACTACTTCGGATGTGACATGATCGAAGCTCCTCACGGACGTGCTCCGGCTGTTGCAACAGGTGCAAAGAGAAGTAATCCTGATAAATTTGTATTTACATATCAGGGTGACGGTGACCTTGCTGCTATCGGTACTGCCGAAACAGTTCACAGTGCTACAAGAGGCGAAAACATTGTTGTTATCTTTGTAAATAACACAACCTATGGAATGACAGGCGGCCAGATGGCTCCTACTACCCTTCCTGGACAGGTTACCCAGACCACACCTTTCGGACGTGATACAGAACTTGCAGGTTTCCCTGTAAGAGTCTGCGAGATGCTTTCGACTCTCGACGGCGTTGCTCTTGCACAGAGAGTTGCTGTAGACAGCGTTGCTCATATAAGAGAAGCTAAAAAAGCTATCAGAAAAGCTTTTGAAAACCAGAAGGAAAAAAAGGGCTTCTCAATAGTTGAAGTACTTTCAACATGTCCTACAAACTGGGGACTTACACCTATCGAGTCTCTTGACAGACTTCGTAACGAATGTATCCCTTATTACCCGCTCGGTGTATACAAGGACAAAAATGCTGAGGAGGTGGCTCTGTAATGACAAGTGAAATCATCTTAGCCGGATTCGGCGGTCAGGGTGTTCTTTTTGCAGGTAAAGTACTTGCATATTGCGGCCTTGCAGCATCAAAGGAATTATCATGGCTCCCTTCATACGGCCCTGAAATGCGTGGCGGTACAGCTAACTGTTCAGTATGTATTTCAGACCAGCCTATCGGTTCACCTCTTGTGCTTGAACCAAATCTCCTTATCGCTATGAATCTTCCTTCATACAATAAATTTATAGGCACTGTAAAGCCAGGCGGAAAGGCATTTATCGACTCTACTCTTATTGAAGAAAAAACAGACAGAACAGATATCGAAGCCTTCTATATCCCTGCAACACAACTTGCTACTGACAAAAACCTCAACGGAATGGCTAATATAATTCTCCTTGGAAAGCTCATCAAGGAAACCGGTCTTTTTGATATGGAACTTATCAGAAAAGGTCTTGAAAAATGCATTCCGCCAAAAAAAGCAAACCTTATAGAATCAAACATCAAGGCAATCGAAACAGGTTTTAATTATTAATTTTTCGGATAAAAGCATCCCCACATATATTTTTTAATGTATGTGGGGATTTCGTTTTTATTTTCCCGTGCATACCACTCTCTGTGTAATGCGGGAAATTTTTTTTATAAAAATAAGACTTTTTTTAATTCTTTTTCGTGTACTGTATGAAAGGCGGTGACACAACAAAATGAACAGAGATATTTCACTACCGGGTGGAGGAAACTTTTCAGATATGTATAAACGAAATATAAATATGATATACCGTATTTCTCTCTTGCACCTGAAAGTACAGGCTGACGCTGAGGATGCCGTTCAGTCGGTTTTTCTTAAATATCTGAAAGCTTCCCCCTCTTTTAAAGATTATGAGCATGAAAAGGCATGGTTTATTACTGCTACAAAAAATCATTGCCGTGATGTTCTGAAAGGATGGTGGCACTCAAAGAAAAAAGACTCGGATATTCCGGAGGCAAGCACAGAATTTTCATATGGCTCCGAAGGAGAAATAACAGAACAGCTTATGAAGCTTCCCGAAAAATACAAGGATGTTCTGTATCTTTATTATTACGAGGAATACAGCATAAAAGAAATATCTGCGATTTTAAAAAGAAATGAGAGTACAATAAGAACACAACTTTGCAAAGGCCGGGAAAGGTTAAAAAAGAGAATAGATAACAGAGAGGTGCATTATGAAGAAAGAACAATATATTAAAGAGACTTTTAACAAAATGACTCCAAGTGAAGAACAAAAGAATAAAATATATAATAATATCCTGGAAACATATAAAAGCAACGATCAGAGAGCATCGATTGTATATCATAAAAATAAAATATTAAAAAAATCCGCTGTAATTGCAGCATGTGCGGCATTAGCGGTATTTGTAAGTGCATCAATAATTAAAACAGCACAAAATCTGAATATTAAAAGACCAGCTACCAGTGTTGATTCCACTGAACAGATAACTACTACAGTCGCAGTAACTGATGTAACATCCCAGTCTGATCCCACAGAAAAAACACAAATCACCGCTAATAAATCCTCTCTTTTTTGCACTGGGGAGATGAGGTTTGCGAACGGAAAAAAATATTATGCAGCAATATCAGAACCGGAAAAGGAATACTCATTTAAAAATATCAATCTCTCAGACAATACATCATCTGCTGCAACAGGATCAATCTTATATTCATTTCCGGGTTCGCTTATATATGACAATGCATTGTATTCACTTTATTATGATTCTGAAAGTAATTATGCACTTATCAGATCTGATGCTGCAACCGGAGAAACCCTGAATAAAACAGATCTGCAATACCATTACAATAATATGTGTGCTGATAAAGATGGCAATATATACGTTTCAACCGTTGATTCCTTTGCGATCTACTCAAAAGATCTTAAGTTTGTTTATTCCATTTCCAATGAAGAGCTTATTAAAAAATTGAGTAATAAAACAACAGATAAGGATTTTACTGATATCTTCATAGGTAATATGACAGTCTCACCTGACGGTGAAATATATCTGTTTTTTTACAATAAAGGAAGAAACGTATCAGGTCTTTGTAAATTAAACAGTGATTACGAAATAGAATTTATATCTGATGAATTTAATGATTTCGGCAATACTGTTTCAGCATTATACGTTTCAGATAACGGAAACCTTATTGCCTGCATTGATAAGCAGGATACAGAATCTACATCGATTATTGAAATCTCTTCTATGACAGGTGAAATAACAGCAAATTACGGTCAGGAATATTTAGGAGCACAGTATTTCGGATTTTGGAAACGTAATATTTTATCAATAAATGTAACCCAGTCAAATTATATATGCAGCTATAACATAGACACGCAAACATCCGAGAAAATATTCCTGGCCACTGATTTCGTATCTAATGCAATATTAAATAATGATACATTAACTGTTGTTCAATGTACCAATTATAATTACGAGAATGCCGATTATTCATACATCTTCGTTGAGAACTCTGATGGAAATATTGAAAAACAAATTCCTCTCGGACATTCTGCATACGATATTTTTATAGATGTTACTCAGGATGAAACGATATACTATATTGTATCTGATTATAACAAAGTAATTTCAGAAAATCCGGAGCAAATCACGAATTCCGTATATACTATTGACGACGGAAAGCCGAAGAAGCTTTTTAACTTTTTAACTACGGATGCTCTATACTCTGCATGCCCATTTCACGTTTCCTCTGCCGGCAGTAACGGAGACATCTATATCTGCGTAACAGACAATAACGTAAAATCAAAACTTTACGTCTATGACAATTCCGGAAATTTCAAATCCCAAACAGATATTCCTGAACAGATGCATTTTATAACTCATATGGCGAATTCAGGCTCTGAGCTGATTTTAGCCGGCCTCCATCCTTTAAATTCTCAGAATTACATGATGTCCATCAATACTGACACCTTAGAGGCAGAGGAACCTCGTTTAATAGATTCAGATTCAGAAATCGTATCAAAAGACGGCCTTTTTTCAATTTCATATAGTAGTAAATTTGATACTTTATCAATTGAAAAAGCTGTGAAGTAAGAACAACTTCGTGAGCTGGCAAAGAGGAAATTGCTAAAGTAAGCGAAAAACTGTTTGCAAAAGAAAATGCAAAAAACGGCTCCTCACTGCAACTGAAAATGGAATCGATATACCTGAACCAATAAATATTGATAATTACTCTGGTCAGTTTAAGCTTCGAATCCCAAAATCATTACACCATTCGCTTGCTGGGCACGTCAAAATGGAAGGTATCAGCATGAACCGGTATTGTTTATGCCTTCTTTCAAAAACGACGCACTTTCCCACGCATAATTACTATAAATATCTATAAGCCGGTTTATAATATATAAGAACTGGCTTACTGATTCTACTCTGGAAAATTAATTAGTTTGGTTTGACATAATATAATATATATGATATACTAATCCAGTTAGTACAACAAAAGAGAAATAAGGAATATCATAGTATTTTACTGACAAACCAAAAAATTAATAGTGGGAGAATCACATTATGAAAACTGACCGCCAAAAACTATTATACATATTTACGTTAATTTTATTATTTATGGTTCACGGCCTTTTACTATACTTTATTAATAGAAAAATGCCCTATCTTATAGACTCGGACATGTCAAGTGAAATGATTCTGTCAAATATTTTAAGCAAGAAAAACTCTATAATTACAGATTCATGGTATTACTCAACGGAACTTCGTGTCTTTAATACGCATTTGGTCTATTCCCTGTTTTTTAAACTCACAGACAACTGGCATACTGTAAGATTGCTTTCAACGGCAGTACTCCATGTAATTTTAACGCTAAGCACTATGTATTTATGTCGTAAAACAGGCTGTAAAAAATACGCACCGCTGGTTGCCTGTACAATGCTGCTGGCACTGTCCAGAGAGCAGTTCTATATTGTACTTATGGGCTGTTACTACATTCCTCATATTGCAATATCATTATTAACAATTGCTCTCTGTATTGCGTTTTCCAAAAGCAAAGGTAAAAAACAAATTTTAATTATAGCGTCTTCTGCATTACTGGCACTTATGTCCGGTATTGGCGGATTACGCCAGATCGTCATTACATATTTTCCTTTGCTTATATGCACTCTTATACTCGAAACTGTTTCTTTTATAAAAAACAACTTTAAACCATTTAAGAACCCATCAGGTTTTAAATATTTATTAATATCGGTAATTAATATTTTATTTTCAGGTGCAGGTTATCTTATTAATAATTCTATACTTGCAAAAAAATATAACTTCCAGCAACATGGTAATATCAACTTTACCAAAATAAACTCTGACAGCATTTTCGAATTATTAAGCGATATTCTCCACACGCTGGGATTCATGACTGGCCAAATAAATGGTTTGTCTGTTATCTCAAACGGCATCTGTGCTTTGATTGTAATACTTCTTGTATACAGTGTTATCCATGGAATACGTGATAATGTAAAGCCTGAATATAAGCTGCTTACCGTTTTCTTTCTTTGTAATCTGACTGTATTCTTTATGCTCTATGCTTTTACAGATATGGTGTACACAGTAAGATACAATCTGCCTGTCATAATTTTTTCATTTCCTCTGATTGCTTCAGGATTAAGGGAAACAAGCTTTGAAAAAACCCCGAAATATATAAAACCTGCAATCGGCATATTCTGTGTTGCAATTATCTTTATCAGAGGATTTTGTACAATGGTTGAAATACGTAGATCTAACAGAATAGGTGAACTTGAAACAGTCGCAGAATTTCTCTCTGATTCAGAATACGATAACGGATATGCATCATTCTGGAATTCAAATGTTATAACAGAGCTTACAAACGGCAAGGAAGATATGTATACCTGGTTTTGCTCAGACCCTGACGGACAAAATTTCAATGTTACAGGCAGTGTAAATGATATGTTCAGATGGCTTCAGAAAACCGAGCATGTCTCCGTTCCCCCTTCAGGCAAAGTTTTTACATTATACAGCCACAATGAAATAGAATACTGTAACTGGAAAAGCTATCTGAGAGATTCCGATATAATTTTTCAGAACGGAACATTCATAATATACGGCTATGAGAATTATGAATCAATGATTGAAATTCTTCACCAGGACAGCATTCAGACAGCCCAATAAAAAGAGATAGAGCATATACACTTTTTTCAACGAATAAACCGGAGGAAACAAAATGAACAAAATCAAAAAAATATTATGCCTCTGTACAGCATTTTTACTTATGGCATCATCTGTATCATGCAATAATAAAAAAAACAGCAGCCCGGATAAATCCGGAGCACCGTCATCATCCGACACCAATAGAACTGAAAATATATCAAAAAATATTATAACTGAATATTTTGATGCTCAGGAGTTTACTTTTAACGGTAAGGTAGATAAAACATCTATAACAGACATGAAATATATAAACGATAAAATTTATTTTACCGCATCAGCAAGTGATGATAACTTCGAATATTCACTTAAAAATATTAATATGAATGACATGTCCTCACAGGATATAAATGCTCAGTCAAGACTTTATACCGGACAAGCAACATATATATCAGACGAAAAAATATACTCGATAGTATCAGACACGGAATCAGGAGGTCAGAAAATATGTGTCGGCGATGCACAGACAGGAACTGTTGAACATGAATTAAAATGGGATATGGACAGTCCTCTTACATCAATACGCACCGACAAAGACGGCAATATATATGTCCTTTCATATCAGTATGCTGCAATATACAAAAAAGATCTTACAAAACCCGAGATTATTGATATATTTAAGCTTCTTAAAGATACAGAAGCATCAAATACATACACATATAATTTTGAAGTTTCTCCTGACGGTGAAATATACCTCGGACTTTTTAACAAAGGAAACTGTGAACTCCACATCTGCAAGCTAAACAGCAGTCATACAATCGAATATATATCAGATGATTTTTCTGATATGCAGGAAAATATTTCAGGCCTGTATTTTTCGGATAACGGCAATCTTTTTGTATGCAGCGGATTATATTCAACATATATAAATGAAATATCAGCAGCTACAGGCGAGACAGTATGCAGATATGAGCTTGAAGGTGCAGAGTCTTTTTATGGTATATGCAACAGTCGTCTTATTTATAGCAATGGTGAGGGTATATATGCATATGATTTTGATAATGACAGTTATGAACAGATAATATCCTTTGATGACCCCTCCGTTCAGCTTATAAATACAGTAATAGACGGAAACAATCTTAAAACTGCCTTAAAAATCAATGCCGATATGGAGAGAAGCCTTTATATTTCTGACACTAACGGAAATATAGAAAAAGAAATACCTATAAAGGGCACATATGAATACGGAAGTGATATTTTTTACTCCATAACCCCTGACGGTAAAATATACTACCTGAAAACATATTATGGTATGAAATCAGAAAACGGATATACACATGAAACCACAGCATACTCCGTATACGCAATAAATTCTGACAATCAGTGTGAAATGCTTTTTGAGCTTCCGGAATCAGACAGTGACGAATGGTGCTACGGCTTTTTTCAAAATTCAAACGGTGATTTCTGTATATGCAAACCAGATGAAAATATGAACTATTTGGTTTATTGTTATGACATTTCAGGAAACCTTGTATCATCAACCCCTATGAGTGACAAAGAAGGTTTGTATTTATCACGTATAGTTCCATATAAAAACAAGATATTGTTTTTATATTATGATGATAACAAAATGTATGGTGTACCATTCAACACAGGCGATATGCAATTTGAAAAACTAATAGAATTTGATTTCAACAATTCTCATAGCATATCACAGGGAAACAACGGATATGACCTTTATTACAGTGACGGCATGTTCATATACGGATATAAAATTGAAACGGGTAAATCAGAAGAAATTATTGAATTTGTTAACACAGATTTTCCTGTTTCTCCCGAAAGCTATCTTGTGATAAATACGGAAACAATAATAAGTTCAGGATATGATTATACATTTTCAGACAAAGATACATTTGATCGGGGACCGTCAATCTATAAATTTTCAAAAGCCGATGAAGAAAGACTAAAACAGATAAACAGCAAAAAAATAATTACACTTGCAGGAACACGTATTACAAATTCAGAAACCGGATATATGATAAAAAATTTTAACAGAACAAATGATGAATACAGAATATTTGCAAAGGATTATGAAAAATATTCAGTGTATTCAGAAGATGGCGCATATCTTTCCGGAAATCAGCAGCTTAATGCCGACATTATATCCGGCGATATTCCTGATATTGTGATGTTTGATTCTTCTTCAGATACTGCTCCCTATCTGGTAAAAGGAATGTTTGCAGACCTTGGAAAATTCATTGATGAGGACAAGGAAATTAAACGTGATGACTATATGAGCAACATATTTGATGCTTACACATATAAAGGATGCCTCTATCAGATAGTGCCTTCATTCCATTGTTCCAGCATAGTCGCCAAGGCATCCCTCGCAGGCGATAAGCCGGGCTGGACATACGAAGAGTTTTTTGATTTTATAAACAGCCGCCCGGATATACAGGCATTTGACGGATTCAATACAAAAGGTTATTTTGATGCTGAGCTGATCACAGCCTACATAAATGATTACGTTGATTTTGATAAAAATACATGCGACTTTGACAATGAGAATTTTATAAATCTGCTTGAATTAATAAATAATCTAATAAATGACAAAGAGGATTATGAATATACTGAAAAATTATTAAGAAATAACGATATGCTTATGTCTCTCCAACAATTTAACACGCCTTTTGAATATCACCAGTATGAGGCGGGACTTGCCGGAGAAAGCATCACATTCAAAGGATTCCCGTCAGAATCAGGTCCAAAAAATACGATATTATCAGATACAGGATTCTGCATATCCGAAAAATCAGATAACAAAGACGGTTCATGGCAGTTTATAAGACAGTTCCTTCTTGACAGTTATCAGGACAATATATCAATGACGGACTATTACATACCAATAAAAAAATCATCTGTTCAAAAAAGATTTTACGGTGATCTTTCATATCAGGACAATCCATTCTTAGAAGGCTCCACCATATGGGTAAACAATGAAGAAATCGAAATAGGACCAATAACTGAAGAAGCCAAGCAAAAATTCACAGACTTTCTGCAGTCCCCTGTCATCCCAATCTCATACGGTTCAAAAATAATGCAGATAGTAAAAGAAGAGACCTCACTTTACTATAACGGCGAATCAACCGCCCAGGAAGCAGCTGCATCCATCCAGAGCAAAGTAAAACTATACCTGAACGAACTTAACTGATAAATTCAAATATCGCTATTCAGCCATATTCACAGGTTATGGATATGTAAGCGAAGTCCGGGCGACCGCAAAGCCTTGTCGATTCGTGCGAATCGAAATCCCTGCCAAACAACCAACTTAACCATAATGACAAAATAGCAACCCCCGAAGGTGCAGGGCGACCGGAAAGCCCTGCACGCTTATTTAAAGCAAAACCCCAACACTTTTTATGTTATTTTACAAAAACACCTTGACATTCTCCCTCATACATGTTAAAATTAAATTACCTCTTTGTGAGGTATATTTTTTTGTTCAGATTTTGAAATAAAAAATATACATCTCAGCTTTGGAGGGAGGCCGACAGGCCGTATTATCGGTCTGTGTATCAGAAGAAGTATAAATTCATTCAGGAGGTGCCGACACGTGAGAGTTAAGGTAACATTGGCTTGTACAGAATGCAAGCAGCGTAATTACAACACAAAGAAAAACAAGAAAAACGACCCTGACAGAATTGAGATGAATAAACATTGTAAATTCTGCAGAAAACATACTCTGCACAGGGAAACAAAGTAAACCGGAGGTCAATCTTATGCCAAAAGACGATTTAAAAACAGATAAGGCTTCAAAGAAGGAAGCTTCTGACAAGTCTGCTAAGAAAAAAGCAAAGACCCCGGCAAAATCATCTGGTAAGTCCAAAGACCAGAAAAAGCAGCCTAACAAGGTTGCAAAATACTTTAAGGATCTTAGGAGCGAATTCAAAAAAGTTGTATGGCCTACTAAGCAGCAGGTTATGAACAATACATCTGTAGTACTTGTTACTATTCTTATTATAGGTGCTTTTGTAGGCGGATTTGATACACTTCTTGGTTATCTCTTAAAACTTATTCTTAACAAATAGCAGTAACATACTTGAACAGGGAGGAACCATAATGTCAGAAGCAGCAAAATGGTATGTAATTCACACTTATTCAGGCTACGAGAATAAAGTAGCACAGAATATTGAAAAAGTTGTGGAAAACAGAAAGCTTCACGATTTGATCCTTGAAGTAAGGGTACCTACTGAAAAGGTAACCGAAATTACTGACGGCAAAACAAAAGAAGTGGAAAGAAAAACATTTCCGGGTTATGTTCTGCTGAAAATGGTTTATACTGACGATTCATGGTATGTAGTTAAAAACACCAGAGGCGTTACAGGATTTGTCGGTCCTGCTTCGGAGCCTACTCCGTTATCGGAAAAGGAAGTAGAAGCACTTGGCGTAAATCTTAATTCAACAACAATTGAAGTTAATATAAGCGCAGGCGACAGCGTCCGTGTTTCCGGTACTGCAATGGATGGCTTTGTCGGTGTAGTACAAAAGGTCGATGTAGAAAACAGTACTGTTGATGTACTCGTTTCAATGTTCGGCCGTGAAACTCCGGCTACTCTGAGTCTTACTCAGGTTATAAAGCTGGACGACATGTAAAAATTAATAAACGTATTTTTTATGACTGTATACTCAGTCAAAGTGGGAGAGATAAAATTTCTGATCTATTATCTCGTCGTCACCACATTATGGAGGTGCAAAAAGCATGGCACAGAAAGTTGTTGGCTATATAAAATTACAGATCGCTGCAGGTAAAGCAACACCTGCACCACCAGTTGGTCCTGCTTTGGGACAGCACGGTGTTAATATAATGGCCTTTACTAAGGAATTTAACGAAAGAACAAAGAATGACATCGGTCTTATTATCCCTGTTGTTATAACAGTTTATGCTGACCGTACATTTACATTTATTACAAAGACTCCACCTGCTGCAGTTCTCATCAAAAAGGCTTGCGGAATTGAAAGCGGTTCAAGTACACCTAACAAGACAAAGGTATCAAGCATCACAAAGGAACAGCTCCAGAAGATTGCTGAACAGAAAATGCCTGACCTCAATGCAGGAAGCATAGAAGCAGCTATGAGCATGGTTGCTGGTACAGCTCGTTCAATGGGCGTTACAATAGTTGATTAATAATTTATTATACCGTCAAAATTTTATTGACTGTATGTTATCTAATGGTGGGAGGAAACTTTCCGCTAACTGAAGTTGCGTTTAGCGTTTCAGTATTACCACTTTATAGGAGGATAAATATGAAACATGGCAAGAAATATGTAGACAGTAAGAAAACTGTTGAAAATGATAAGTTTTATGATTCTGTAGAAGCCCTTGATTTAGTTTGCAAAAACGCAAAAGCTAAATTTGACGAAACAATCGAGGCTCACGTACGTCTTGGTGTTGACTCAAGACATGCTGATCAGCAGGTTCGTGGCGCAGTTGTATTACCTAACGGAACAGGTAAAAAAGTTCGTGTATGCGTTTTCTGCAAAGAGGACAAGTACGAAGCTGCTAAAGCCGCAGGTGCTGAATTCGTAGGCGGACAGGATCTTGTTGACAAGATTGTAAAAGAAAACTGGATGGAATTTGACGTTGTAATTGCTTCACCTGATATGATGGGCCTCGTAGGACGTCTTGGTAAGGTACTCGGACCTAGAGGTCTCATGCCTAACCCAAAGGCAGGTACAGTTACTCCTGACGTAGCTAAGGCTGTTGCAGAAGCTAAAGCAGGTAAAATAGAATACCGTCTTGACAAAACAAATATTATTCACTGCCCTATCGGAAAAGCATCATTCGGTGCAGAGAAGCTTGATGAAAACTTCACAACACTTATGGAAGCTATCGTTAAGGCTAAGCCGGCAGCTGCTAAGGGTACTTACCTTAAGTCATGTGTAGTAACATCTACAATGGGAATCGGTGTACCTGTTTCAACTGTTAAATACGGTGCATAATATTTATCTTTAGATAAATTATAACGCTGAATGTTTTAAAAACATTCAGCGTTTTTTGTTTATTAATTATTCATTAGTGATGCAGATGTGTAAGCGAAGTCCGGGCGACCGCAAAGCCTGGTCAAATCCGCAGATTCGAAATCCCTGCTTATTATTCATGGAAAAAATACGGCAACGTATCATAAATATAATGAACAACATTTCCCCACCAGTGAGTTGCATCAGGGCATGTTAAGAAATAGAAATTTCCCTGTGAAAAATCCGAAGTATATTTGAACTGGTCAGGTAATTTCTTCATTTCATTTACCTGAGCTGAAAGTGCGTCATACGCAATATCCTGAGTGCCTGTTGCACACATAACAAAGAAATCTCGTGTTGTATATCCGGACTTCCTGACTGCATCAGCCACAGCTTTGGCCTTGTCAGCCGCTGTATTACCTGCCCAGCAGTCGCCGCTGAGAGGCATATAGTACGCAACATAATCAAGAGTGTTTAAGAAACAGTACCATGTTGTAAGACCGCCCATAGAGAAGCCGCCGAATGCCCTGTGCTTTCTCGAAGCCTTTATTGCTTCCAGTGACGTGGATTCTGCATATGTACTGTACTTGCCCTCTACAGCCGGAATCAGATCGTTTATAAGCTCCTTGTGGAATGTCTGTGCATTCTGCGTCATATCGGAGCCTGCGCCGTTATTGAATGTAGGCGTTACAACAATCATCGGTTCAATATCACCATTCATGATCATATTGTCAAGAATTCTCTTGAAATTTACATCATCGCTGAATATTGTATCCTGATTCTCTCCGCCTCCGTGCATAAGATAAAATACATTGTATTTCTTGTTTTCATCATATCCGTATGGAAGATATACGTTTGCATATTTGCTCACCTGTGAATAGTTCTTGTAATCAAGCCTTACTACCTTACCTGACAGCGAACAATCTGACTTGTATGAACCCGGCATTGATTTAAACTGAAGATTTGAATTATAGTTAAACGCCGGTTTTTCAGGCTCAGGAGGTGTTTGTTTTTCAGGGAATTCACTTACTGTTCCGAGAAGATATTTATTCAGAAGAATACAGTCCTCAATATTGAATTTGAGATTTCCGTCAACATCGGCGCCCTCAGGTGCGGAGATTTTTGTGTCGAGAAGATAATATTTTATGATTACAAAATCAGCAATATTTATCTTTCCGTCTCCGTTAAGATCTCCCTGCTCTTTACCGTAGCCAAGTGAAGGCATAACGGAGCCCGGATTTCCTATTATAACTTCATCAACGTAAAAATCAACTGTTCCGCTTTTGGTTTCAACATAAAGTATCGGGTCAACCGCCTCCTCCGGAATTGTATATTCGGGATTTGAGATTACCGACCACTTTCCTCCGGCAACAACACCGGTAGCAATATGATCATATACCGCTTCACCGTCAACGCTGTACTGAAGTGACAGCATCATCTCGGCTGATGAGCTTCCGGCAGGTGAAACAGCTGCACTGAACGCAAAGGGCTGACCTGACTTAAGAACTGATGAATCAAGGGTTATCTGACATCCGTTCCATGAGTCAGTACGACCGCTTACTGAAAGTGATTTTGTTCCGTCAAATGACTTTGTCCCATTCTGTACTGCTTCTGCGCCTCCTCTTCCTTCCCATCCGTCTCCGCCGCTTTCAAATGTGAAATGATAATACGAGTCATCTGCTGCACATACATCGGAAACGTATCTGTTCAGCATACCTGCTGTCGCAGATTCCGCACACAATGCTACAGCTGCAATAAATCCGATTACTTTTTTAAGTTTCATATTCCGCATTTTCCTCCTATTTTAACAATTTTAATAAAATATAATTAGATATTTTTATTATACAATACAATAATTGTAATGTCAATTAACTATTATACTAATTTTTATATCAAAAAACATATACTATAGACATAAAAAAGACACAAAGTATGCCGTCAGAGACAAAAGGAAACAAAACATTTGTATGATTCTAAAAAATACTGCAGACAATCTCCCTGTTCAGAGTCATTTGCATATTCATTGTACAGCAAAAACCGTCTTAAGCTGTAAAAAGCTTAAGACGGTTTTATTTTATTCTATTGTCTTCACCTGAAAATCAGTTTAGTTTATAATCTGCGTTTAAAAGTGAATCAATTACTGCATTTTATATGAGTCAATCATTTTCTTTACCATCTGTCCGCCTATAGAGCCTGCTTCTCTTGCTGTAAGATCACCGTTGTAACCCTGCTTAAGACTTACGCCAACCTCACTTGCTGACTCCATCTTAAAACGCTCCATTGCTTCTTTTCCCTTTTGAGTAAATTCGCCTTTCATAATCAAGACTCCTTTAAAATAATTTTTTAATATTAATTTATTAAATTTTATTTTGATTGGTGCCGTGATATTAGTATAAGATTTATTTCATAAAATATTAAAAGTAATTTATTGATATTTTGTCATGTTTTGTATATTTCAAAAAATTATATAATAATGCCCTTGCAGTGGTCTATTTCATGCTGAATTACCTGAGCTTCAAATCCGTTATATGTTTTGACACGGCTCTGCATATTTTCATTAAAGTACTCAACCTTTATGCTCCTGTACCTTTTTGCAGGACGTACTCCCGTAAGTGACAGACAGCCTTCCTTGACGGTGTATTCGCCGCTGCATTTTATTATCTGAGGATTTATCATAACATGGTACTTTCCCTGTGACTTGAATACTATTATTGATTTATTCACACCTATCATATTTGCGGCCATTCCGATACATTCCTCGTCGTGTTCTTTTATTGTATCCAGAAGATCTGTAACTGTCTGTGCATCAGATTCATCTGCCCTGAGTGCTTTCTGCGAAAGAAAAATAACGTCTTTTACTATAGGCTTTACCATAACTGCATCCTTTCATGGCATATAGGAGATATACCGATAGAAATTTTTTTATTTATTTGAATTATAGCATTTTGAAATCCTTAAGTCAATAATATTTCAACTCGGAACGAGTCGACCAGGCTTTGCGGTCGCCCTGGACCTTCGCTCATTATCTGCATCACTTTATAATGTAGCTGAAAATCACATATAATAATATTTTTAAATTATTTTTCAGTTATATATTTACAAACGGTAATAAATGGTGTAAAATGTATTATAATACAGATAAAAGGAGAATAACAATGACTTTTGATAAAAAAATATACTTTATTACCGCAGGGATTGCTGCGGTAATATTGTCGGTTATAATAATTTCCCGGGATATTCCGGATAAAACGCCGCAGATAATACATAATGAAGAAACAACGATATGTGAAGTTTTTACGGTTACGTCAGTATACAGTGAGCCCCCACCGGATGTATCGGTGACATTTACATCGTGTTTAACAGAAGCCACGGCTTCTGTTGAAATATCTAAGGAGCAGTCTGACAAAATCAATATAAATACAGCAGATGTCAAGGAGCTTATACTGCTCAAGGGTATAGGAGAAAAAAAGGCACAGAGAATTATTGAATATCGTCAGACAAACAACGGTTTTAAAAAAATTGAAGATATTATGGAGGTAAAGGGTATAGGTCCTAAAACATATGATTCCATAAAAGATAAATTATGTGTGTAGTATTTTCGCATATGCATTATATATTTTGGATATTAGGTTATTCGACGATAAAATACATTATTTAATTGTGTTTTTTATTATATAAAGATAATTGACAAGTAATAAAAATTAGTGATATACTAAGATATAGTAGTGTTCAGAGACTGATGTTTTAACTTGTAAACATCTTTATTATTAATTTATCTTGAAAGGATATGGTTAAATGGCAGTAAGTTCTGCAAACGAGGTATTGTTTAATCCACAGACGAGAGTTGCTCCTCTTGGTGTTATTGCATTGGAGGGAGCTACAGAGCTTGGGAACAAGATTGACCATTATTTAGTTGATTGGTCCAAGGAAGGCGGTTATGATACAGACTCATTCCTTATTGAAAACCAATGCCCGCGTTTTGCATCCGGTGACGGCAAGGGTCTCATAAAATCAACAGTAAGAGGAAACGACCTTTTTATTATTGTTGATGTCGGAAACTACAACTGCAAATACAAGATGTTCGGTAACGAAAACTCAATGTCACCTGACGATCATTATCAGGATCTCAAAAGAGTTATACAGGCAGCCGGAGGTAAAGCTCACAGAATCAATGTAATCATGCCTATTTTATACGGAGGACGTCAGCACAGAAGAAATTACCGTGAATCACTTGACTGTGCATGTGCACTTCAGGAGCTCCAGAGCATGGGTGTTTCAAACATTGTAACATTTGACGCACATGATCCGCGTGTTCATAACGCTATTCCTCTTATGGGATTTGACAATGTTATGCCGACATATCAGGTTCTTAAAACAATGTTCAGAGAAATAAAAGATCTCCATATCACAAAGGACAACTTCATGATAGTAAGCCCTGACGAAGGTGCACTTAACAGAAATATGTACTATGCGTCAGTACTTGGCGTAGAGCTCGGAATGTTCTACAAAAGACGTGATTACTCAAAAATCATTAACGGACGCAATCCTATCATAGCTCATGAATATCTCGGAAACTCAGTTGAAGGCATGGATGTTTTCATTGCAGATGATATCATTTCTTCAGGCGAATCCGTTCTCGATATTGCTTATGCATTAAAGGAAAAGAAAGCAAACAAGATTTATGCATATGCAACATACGGTCTTTTCACAGACGGCTTTGAGAAATTCGACAAGGCATATAATGACGGTTATATTGACGGAATACTTGGAACAAATCTGACATACAGATCCGACGAGCTTCTGAAAAAAGAGTGGTTCATGGAGGTTGATGTTTCAAAGTACATTGCTTATTTTATCGCTGCAATAAATCATGATGTTTCAATAAGCACCGTTATTGACCCACATGAAAAAATACACCAGTTACTAAAAAGATATAATCAGAAATAGTATACCTAAAAAAACCGAAGCAATAGCATTATACAGCTTCGGTTTTTTTAATATATTTATCGGGGTGAATTATATGATAAAATTTACAGAAGGACGTTGTCCTGAATGCGGACACATTTTTTTTAATTATAAAAGTTCACAATGGAATTACGGAAGTCCGATAAGAACATGTAAAAAATGCGGTGAACAGTATGCCGATAAGCGATATCACGAAATCGAAATTGACGGGATTGAAAGAGGAAGCATGTCCATAGTAAAAGGATTTGCAGCAACATTACTAGGCGGCTTTTTCATTTACAGAGGAATTTATCTTTCCAAAGGATACATGCTTGGTACTCCTGAAAAGGCTCAGTTGTTTATGCCGACAGTAATTTTTATTATGGGATGTTTTATGGTGTTATTTGCTATTGTAGACATAATAAAAATACTGACAGGGATAAAAGCGAAAAAGCTTGAGCAATTAAGAATGGAATCAGAGGAAAGACTACTGGATTATAATTATGCCAATATACTCAAAAGCCTCGGATATCACGTTCCCGAAAAATATTTACAGGGGGTTATTAAATGAAAAAAACGTTTTCGAATATCTTCACTATTTTAATATGTATAACGATTATTTTATTCCCTATAATCAAAGGCATTACAAGCCTCACAGATAAAAAAAATCATTATACTGATAAAATCTATGTAGCCAGTCCGATTCTGGAAATTGAACACTCAATAAATGGATTGATACCAACAGGGAAAGATTATTATTATATCGGTGTTTCTGATGACGGAAAAACAGGGTACATAATAAGCGGTCCAAAGAACTGGGGTAAAGAAAACTTTGATACAAACGGCATCGCAAATGAAGATGGCGGGGTTGAAATCAAAGGCCATGTGAAACGAATCTCCGACTACAAGGTCAGAAATGAAATAGTAAACAGCCTGCAGCAGATTGACAATATTGATTTTATTCTCGGAGAAGACGTATGCCTGGATGTTTCATATAAATCAAATGCTGTAAAAGGTATTTTAGCGGGGGTTCTGGTACTTATATCTTCGGTTGTCGGTTTCCTCTGCCTTAAAACAGGACTGTTTGCCGGAAACAGAAAAATCCTTATCATCGATGGTGTATTATTAATTATCGGCCTTTTTCTAACTATAAATACCCTGCGTTAAAAAATATTTTAAAATAATCTATTGACTTTATAAAAAATTTAATGTATAATAAGAATCGTGTTGTGGACATATTGTCCTCATCAATCGTATTCTAAAGACAGTTGGTGGTTTATCCGTAAATCCAACCGAGGAATGTGGCGGTCATTATTAATTATGATTTGATCCTTTCTCGTAGACTTATGAGAAAGTTTTTTTATTGCCATTTCTTTGATACGATATTATATCTTTCGGAGGTGAAATTCATGGCAAGTGAACAGATTTTATCAGCTAAGAAGGCTAAGGTAGAAAAGGTTACAGAGCTTTTAAAGAACTCATGTGCAGGCGTAATCGTTGATTACAAAGGCATATCAGTTGAAGACGACACAAAGCTTCGTAGAGAATTACGTGAAGCAGGTGTTACTTACTTTGTAGAAAAGAACTCTATACTCCGTTTTGCTCTTCATAATGCAGGTATTACAGGTCTTGACAACGTTCTTGAAGGATCAAGTGCTATTGCACTTTCTACAGACGATCAGACAGCTCCAGCAAGAATACTCGGTAAATTTGCAGAAAAGGACAAAGACAAATTCAACCTTAAAGCAGGATTTATCGGCGAAGAAATCTATGACGAAGCAGGTGTTATGGCACTTTCAAAAATTCCGTCAAGAGATGTTCTTCTTTCACAGCTCGTTGGTTCTCTTCAGGGTCCTATCCAGAAGCTCGCAGCATTGCTTAAAGCAGTTGCAGACAAGAACGGCGAAGCAGCATAAGGCTGCATAACTATTAAAAAATCAATAAAAATATTAAGGAGAATAATTATCATGGCTTCAGAAAAAAGTTTAAAGTTTATTGAAGAGATTAAAGCTCTTTCAGTTTTAGAGCTCGCTGAATTAGTTGAGGCTATTCAGGAAGAATTTGGTGTAACAGCTGCTGTAGCTGCTGCTCCTGCTGCTGGCGGCGGCGCTGCTGCTGCTGCTGAAAAGACTGAATTCGACGTTATCATGACATCATTCGGCGAAAGCAAGATGAACGTTATCAAGGTTGTTAAGGACGTTATGGGTCTTGGCCTTAAAGAGTCCAAGGAATTCGTTGAAGGACTTCCAAAACCAGTTAAAGAAGGCGCTTCAAAGTCTGATGCTGAAGATATCAAGGCTAAGTTCGAAGCTGCTGGTGCAACAATCGAAATCAAGTAATTTCATAAAAACCGCATGAATTTAATTCATGCGGTTTTTTTTATTATAAATAAAGTTCTTCAGATTATTTTCTTATTACAAAGCCTGCACCATCTGTAAAGGTATTGCTTGAAATTTTTAATACATCAATTAAAGTTCCCAATCCGAACAGTCCGAACGTACACAGATACAAAAGCCCTGATAATATCTTTCCTGCATACAGACGATGTAATCCGCCTATTCCGGTAAATCCGATAAGTGCGAGTACCAATGCTGTTGTCTTGCTCTTTTCACTTGTCGGAAACTGATAGCCCTGCATCGGCTGATTAATATTTATCTGATTTGAAACATTTGGCTGCATCGGTATTCCGCCCTGAAGCGTTTCAACCTGTCTGCCGCACAAAGTACATACTACAGCATCATTCGGTATGCGTCCGCCGCAGTATTTACAGTATTTAAGATTTTGCTGAACCGGTTGTACAGGGGGCTGATGCTGTACAGGGGACTGATTTCCATAATCATAGTAATGACTAAGATCGCCACTGGATTGTTTATTATAGTTTACCGGGGGTTGACTAACCTGCGGCTGAACAGGTGGAATATTTTGATATTGCGTACCTGACGAGTACATTTCTTTATATGGTGTATCAGTATTTCCACTGTTTGAAACGTTTCTGTATTCCTTTTGATGCAGATTATGAGGTTCACTGCTGTATCTCGGATATGCTTCTCTTATCGACGCACTGTTTCCGGAATCACGTCTTTCTTTGGATAAATTAATACTTTTTCTATCCGTCTGATTATTATCCATTTTTTCCATTCCTTTCTTGCCTACCAGTTAATATTACATTTATTATTATATAATGAAATGACTCTACACTTATTAACAAATTATGTACTAAGCATTAAATTTCTTTAATGTTATAATATTTTAATGAATTTATAAGAAAATAACCAGTCTTTTTTAATTTTATAATTAATTATTGTTCAAATAAATGCATTCACAGCATAAATAAGTAATATTCCAGGCGCTCCCAGTATTAGCGCTGTAAGTATGTTAAAAACATTTATCTGTACAGTATATCCTATTTTATATCCATATATATTCAGAATAATAAGCGACGCTAATCCAAAAAAAATTCCGAAAGAAGCAAACCTTACCGGTTTCCTTTTCTTTTTATAATAACGAAGCATTATATAAAACAGCACAAGCCATATTAACAGAATTATTTTTCCTTCCATTTTCTATATTCAGCCCTTTCATTAAATCAGAATATATCCGAGTGCAAGTAAAAGCTTTATATCAGAACCGTTTCCCGCAAGAATAATTAAAAACAGGATAATTATCAGCATATCATTATCGACTTTATTATTTTTACCGGAAAATGAAGAAATGATATTGCCTATAATATCCTGTATCCCGTTTTGAAAATTCTGTTTTTGATGATTTTTTTCTGTACCGGATGTGTCAGAGCCTTTATTCTGTTCCTGATGATTATAAATGCATTCATCTTCATTACGACAGTTTTTGCCGCTGCATGTATTTTCATTGCATCCATTACACTGAGAACGTGAGTGCATTTCTTTTGTGCGGCAGATTGCGTCATTTTTTTTGTATCTAAACGTATCACGTGTCATACCGCTCATAATAATACATCCTCCTGAAATCAAAGCAATTTATCAATATCTTTAAGTAGCCCGCTTTCCTTAAGCACACTATATATCTCAAACATATGCATTATTTTTACGGCTTTGTCTACCTTGTATTGTTTCTCTTCGCTTAAATGCGGCTTAAGTGCAGTCAGAAGAGCTATATTTTTATCATCAGAGCCTGAAGTTTTTCCGAACAGGCTCTGAAGTTTTAGCAATGTACCAAAATCAAATCCCATATCATCTCCTGATGAAAATGATTCTTCGCTGCCCTCCGCATTATCTGATTCTGAACATTCATGTCCTTTATCCTCATGCTCACACTCTGATTTACTTTGCACTTCATCATTATTTACTGAAGATGATCCGTTTGAAATCACTTCATAAAGCTTCTGTATCTGCCTGAGGCTTTCCTCATCGGCAAGCAAGGTCTGTATTTTATCTATGACATTTTCCAAATACCCTCGCCTCTTTTATAAAAAATTATTTTTATTTACCGCCTGTGACCTTATTATACATTGCCTTTGCCTGAGGTGCTGACATCATCTTTTCCGCCATTGAAGGATTCTTTAAAACCTGCTGGAACTTTGCCGCATCATTAGGATTCATATTCTTTATTGCCTCGTCAAATTTTCCCTCCTCCAGTTGTTTTCTAAGTACCTCCGGCTTCATATTAAGTTTTTTTGCAACAATTTTTACAAGATTATCAATACCTGCATTATTAAATTTTGGCTCCATAATACAATAACTCCTCTCAAATTTTATTGTTTTTTTATATTAATTATGCTATAATTTATAAAGTCGGGTTTAATTCCTGACTGTTTTAAATTATAACACGAAGGGAGATAAAATCGCATGCGCGTCATTGTAATGTCTGATTCACACGGATCTTATCGCGCTGTTGAAAAAATTGTAGCTGCACAGCAAAATGCAGATATTTTTATACATCTTGGTGACGGAGAAGCAGAATGCTTAAAGCTCAGATCAAACTATCCTGACAAAACATTTTATTGTCTGAGGGGAAACTGCGACTATAACTCCACCCTTCCCCAGCAGCTTATAATTCCTGCAGGCAGCAATCATAAGATTTTTGCATCACACGGTCACAATTTCAACGTAAAATATTCTGTTTCAAGACTATTATCAATAGCTAAGGAAAATTCCTGTGACATTATATTATTCGGTCATACACATTTCAGATACTCAGGATATGAGGACGGAATATACATAATAAACCCGGGAAGCTGCATTATTCCGCGCGACGGAAATCCTCCCTCATATGCATTTATTGATATAACAGAAAAAGGAATTTTTACCAATACTGTATCTATATAGCTTCAAATACTGCTTCTATAAACATTATATGTAGCATAATTCAATATCGTTCACATCTGAGGGAGATTTTTTATATGAAAAAGAAAAAAACAAATATTATCAGCCAAAATAACCCAGATCATACTTATCTGAAAGTCTTTTTTCTTGCCTTCATTACCTTTGCTGTAATAATAATCCCTATGGTTATTTACAACAAAGGATACATAACGTTTTTCGGAGACTTCAATTCGCAGCAGTTACCGTTTTATTATCATGCCCACGAGGCAGTAAAGTCCGGAAATATTCTTTGGGACTGGGGAACCGATCTTGGTTCAAGCTTTATAGGCTCCTACTCCTTCTACCTTCTTGGCAGCCCCTTCTTCTGGCTTACTGTTCTTTTTCCCACAAAATGCGTTCTGTATTTTATTCCCTGGCTTTTGTGCCTTAAATACGCAACAGCGGCACTTACGGCATACGCATACATACGTCGGTTTGTAAAATACAACACATCAGCTGTAATAGGTGGATTTTTATACGCATTTTCCGGTTTTCAGGCATATAATATATTCTTTAACCACTTTCATGACGTTACGGCCTTTTTCCCGCTTATGCTTATCGGACTTGAAGAAAACGTCACAAATAACAGACGCGGACTTTTTGCTGTAACCGTAGGACTGATGGCCACTATCAACTATTTCTTTTTTACCGGTCAGGTTTTATTTATTATTATTTACTTTATACTGCGCTCACGCTGCTCTGACTTTAAGGTTACAAAAAAGAAATTTCTTATTCTTGCATTTGAATCGATTGTAGGTACAGGTGTTGCAGCGGCACTTCTTATTCCTTCAGCATTCTCCATACTTGACAATTACAGAGTCGGTGAACGGCTTTACGGAAATGATCTTATAACTTACGGAGACAGGACACGTATCTGGCGTATAGTCCAGAGCTTTTTCATGATTCCTGACCCGCCTGCAAATCCTAACCTTTTCAATTCCGAGAGCGCAAAATGGTCATCTATCGGCGGATATCTTCCAATGTTCTCAATGATAGGCGTAATATCCTTCTTAAAATGCAAACCGGACAAATGGTCCTCAAAGCTTATCAAAACATGCATAGTATGTGCATTTATTCCGGTACTGAATTCTGCATTCTATATGTTCAATGCATCATATTATGCAAGATGGTATTATATGCCTGTTCTTATAATGGCGCTTGTAACCGTTTTGGTATTTGAAAGGAAGGATATTTCTCCGGCTCCCGGGATAAAGAGCTGCATATATTTTTTCACAGCCGTTCTCCTGATATCGTTCCTGCCGGCAAAAGAAAATATGAAGATAAAATGGTTCGGATTTGCAGCTAATCTGCCGTTTTTCTATGCATGTCTCGCCATAACGGTTGCATTCTTTATTGTATCTGTTGTTCTGTTCAAAAATAAAAAGGCAGGAAAACAATATCTTAAAAAGGGTGCAATATTTACTGTGATTGCTTCGTTTGTATGTACTGCTGTATTATTTTACTTTGGTATATGTGCTGCTCCGGATCCTCATATTTATATCGACGCTGCCATTAAGGGCAGAGAAAAAATATCACTTGAGCAGGATGACAAATCATTTTACCGTATTGATACTTCAGAAAATTATGATAACTTCCCTATGTTCTGGGGATTTTCAACAATGAGATGTTTTCAGAGCATTGTATCCCCTTCAATAATGGAATTTTACGACTCGATGGATATTGACAGGGACGTTGCATCACGAGCTGAGACGTCATATTATGCGCTCAGAGGATTGTTCTCAGTAAAATATTATTTCAGCAAGCTTAACGAAGACGGAACAGAAAAAAAAGAGCCTGATCTTCCTGGTTTTACACTAAAAAATGAGCAGAATGGCTTTAATGTTTATGAAAATGAATACTATGTTCCTATGGGCTTTACATATGATTATTATATATCAGATGAAAATCTCGGCAAAACATCAAAAAAATTCCATGCAAATGTGCTTATGAATGCAATTGAATTAAACAGCGAGCAGATAGAAAAATACGGTAACCTCCTAAAGCCGACCGAGGTCACATTTGTGAACACTCTTAACGATTCAACATATCTGAAAAGCTGTTCTGACAGAATAAATTCATCATCATACGAATTTACTCATAATACCGGAGGATTTACAGCGAAAATCAGAACCGAAAAACGAAACCTCGTGTTTTTCAGTGTTCCGTATGACAAAGGATTTACAGCTTATGTAAACGGACAAAAAGCCGAAATTGAAAAGGTAAGTAACGGATTTATGGCTGTATGTGTACCGGAAGGAGATAATACTATTGTCTTCAGATATGCCACGCATGGACTTAAACCGGGAATACAGGTTGCAGCAGCATCAATACTTATGCTGACAGTATATATAATAATATTCAGATTTTATAAAGTAAAATCGGGAAAATACAGCAGCTACCTGCAGTCAGCATCCGAAGAAATCAAGCCTGATGGCGCAACGTCATCGCTTGCTGTAGATGAAAAAAGCATTATCGATGTTGATATTGACAACGATACAAACTGGCCGTGATTCTTCCTGGTTATACCATAAATCATCTTTTTTAAAATACAAAGGAGCAATAATAAAATGCATTTATACGAAAAAACTATAAGCAGCAAAACCGCTTATGAAGGTAAAATATTTAAAATCAAAAGCGATACTGTTCTGCTTGAAAATAACACAGAAGCAATAAGAGAAGTGATTATGCATCATGGCGGTGTATGCGTTGTTCCTGTTACAGATGAAAATGAAATAATAATGGTCAGACAGTTCAGATACCCTTTTGCTGATATCATTACAGAAATTCCGGCAGGAAAATTAAATCCCGGTGAAGATCATTTTGAATGCGGCAGACGTGAGCTGCTTGAAGAAACAGGAATGACTGCTGAAAGCATGACATATATAGGTTATACAACACCTCTCCCTGCATACTGTACTGAAAAAATACACCTGTATATTGCAAAGGGACTTACATTCAGCAGCCAGAGCCTTGACGCAGATGAATTTCTTGACGTTATAAAAATACCGTTTGAAAAAGCAGTTGACATGGTAATAAACAATGAACTTACCGATGCCAAAACCCAGGTTGCCATAATGAAAGCATGGATTATGAGCAATAATAAAAAAAGCGGGTTAATTTAACCCGCCTGATGCCAAGCATTAATATTCTCCTGTTTCCTCGGCTTCCATTAGAACCATATGTTTTTCATATGCATCCAGTATCTCATCCTCAATGAACTTTCTTGACTGAGGAGAAATAGGATGAACTATATCGCGGAAAATTCCGCCCTCATCTTTTCTGCTTGGCATCGCAACAAACAATCTTTCATCACCCTGAACGACTTTAATATCATGAATGGCAAGCTGGTTATTGATAGTTATTGATACGACTGCCCTGAGTCGCCCCTCGGTTATGATTTTACGAATCTTAATATCTGTAATTTCCATATTGACCTCCTAATGTTTAATATTTTTATTATTGCTTTGTATGGTTAATTTATACAAAAGTGTTTAAAGGAAATTTATAGATTTAATCCGGAATATTTTTTTACAAATACTGATAAGGACTGATTTAATTGAAAGAAAGCATTTTAGACGGAAAGAAACACATTCATTTTATAGGTATAGGCGGCTCAGGGATGTATCCGCTGGCACAGATACTTCATTCAAAGGGCTTTTATCTTACAGGCTCGGATAATAACGAAACCGAAACTCTTGATGCAGTGCGCAAAATGGGCATACCTGTATTTGTCGGACAGCGTGCAGAAAATATAGAAGGTGCTGACCTGATAGTTCACACTGCCGCAATAATGTCAGACAACCCGGAGCTTATTGCCTCAAAAGCAAGCGGCGTACCTGTACTGGAGAGAAGCGAGCTCCTCGGAATAGTAACAAGCTGGTATGAAAATGCCATATGTGTATCGGGAACACACGGAAAAACAACTACCTCATCAATGATAACCCAGATTCTCTACACTCAGAATATTGATATTTCAGCATTTATAGGCGGCAAGCTTCCGTGTATAGGCGGAAGCGGACTTGCAGGAGAGAAAAATGATATACTTGTATGTGAAGCCTGCGAATTCGTAGATACGTTTTTAAAGCTCTATCCTGATACAGCTGTTATTCTTAACATTGACGCGGATCACCTTGATTATTTCAAGACACTTGACAATATAATCCGTTCATTCAGAAAATTTGCAGAAAAGACAACAAAAACACTTATTATAAATGCAGATGATGAAAATACAATGAAGGCTATAGACGGAATAACCGGTAAAAATATAATTACCTTCGGAACATCGGACAGCTGTAATTACTATCCTGCTGATATTAAAAAGATAAACGGAACCGAAACGGAATACACACTTATGCATGACAGCAAGCCGCTTACCCGCATAACTCTTAATGTTCCGGGCACACACAATATTCTTAATTCCGTAGCAGCAGCTGCTGCCGCTCACAACTCAGGAGCAACTCCTGAGTTTATTGTCAAAGGACTTAATGAATTTACAGGTGCAAAAAGAAGATTCGAGATTGTCGGAAAAATAAACGGTATTACAATAGCTGACGATTATGCACATCATCCGGCAGAGCTTACCGTGACCCTGAATGCTGCTATGCAGATGGGCTATAAACGTGTATGGGCGGTTTTCCAGCCGTTTACGTTTTCAAGAACGTCAATGCTTATTGATGATTTCGCAAAGGCACTCTCAATTGCAGACAGGGTTGTTCTGACAAATATCATGGGTTCACGTGAAAAAAACACATTAAATATGTATACAAAAGATCTTGGAGATAAAATTGAAAACTGCATATATTTTGACAAGGATAAAAAAGCCCTGCAGACAAACGAAAATAAGCAGGCAGACTTTGATAAGATAACTGATTACATCTGCCAGAACGCCTCAGCCGGTGATCTTGTAATAACATTGGGCTGCGGTGATGTTTACAAGATAGCAAAGGCTGTATGCAAGAAGCTTGCGCCATCGGCAGAATAACACGTCTTTTTTATTTTTCAGTCAATAATTGTTACTATTCATCCATACCATAAAGTGGGGCATATGAGCGAAGTCCAGGCGACCGCAAAGCCTGGTCGAATCGTGCTGCTTCGAAATTCCTGCCTAAGAATTATATCCCCATATAGGCTTAATAGTAACCAAAATTTTTTCTCATCCATAAAAACGCCGTACCCTTCAGAAATACAATTTTCAAAGGGCACGGCGATTTTTTTATTTATATAAATTTATTAATCATTCTGCAAAGCATCATATCCTCTTTCGCCTGTACGAACCTTTACTACATCCTCAACATCATAGATGAATATCTTTCCGTCTCCGATATTGCCTGTATACAATGCCTCTCTTACTGTCCTGATTACTGTTTCAACAGGAACCTTTGAAATAACGACCTCCACTTTTAATTTCGGAAGCAGAATAGTTGCATCCTTTTTAATACCTCTGTAAAATTCCTGATGTCCCTTCTGTACTCCGTATCCCATAACATTTGTAACGGTAATACCTGTAACATTGATGGCATTAAGTGCCGCCTGAAGCTCCTGAAGCCTGCTCTGACTGCATATTACAGAAATATTTGTGTATTTCATTGTTCCGTCTGATTTTGGTTTTATTGCAGGAACACTGTGTACTGTAACTGCTTTTTCAATACTTATTTTACTATAATTTTCCAAACTTGCCTTTGCCTCTGCCTTTGCCATTGAGCCGCTTACCGGTGCAGCGACAAAGTCCGCATATGATGATTCAAGTCCATGCTCTGTAGTGTCAAGACCGAGTATTTCTTCTTCTGCTGATGCTCTGAGTCCGACAGTTTTCTTTATAACTGTAAACGCTATGGCCATTATAACCGCTGTCCATGCTGCAACTGCAAAAGCTCCTATAGCCTGTTTTCCGAGAAGCTCTGCGCCTCCCCCGTATAAAAGTCCTGCCGTATCTGTGCCTGAGCCGTCTGAAAAAAGTCCTACAAGTAATGTTCCTAAAAATCCGTTTACACAGTGAACTCCTACAGCTCCTACAGGATCATCTATTTTAAGCTTCTTGTCAATGAATTCGACACCTAAAACTATTGCGATTCCTGCAATAGCTCCTATTATTGCAGCACCTACAGGAGTTACAGTATCACATCCGGCTGTAACCGCTACAAGTCCTGCAAGAGAACCGTTAAGTGTCATAGAAACGTCCGGTTTTCCGTATTTTATCCATGTGAATGCCATCGTAACTGTTGTTGCGATTACCGCTGAAAGATTAGTTGTTACAAATATTTTTGATGCACTCTCAATTGCATCACCTGTCATTGAAGCGGTGGAAGCTCCGTTAAATCCAAACCAGCAGAACCAGAGTATGAAGCATCCTAAAGCTCCGAGCGTAAGAGAATGTCCCGGAATTGCCCTTGCTTCTCCGTTTTTGCCATACTTTCCGATACGCGGTCCTAATATTTTTGCACCGATAAGTGCGGCAATTCCGCCTGTCATGTGTACAGCTGTGGAGCCCGCAAAATCATGAAAACCTAAGTCTGAAAGCCAGCCGCCGCCCCATATCCAGTGTGCCTCTACAGGATATACTACAGCACTTATTACTGCACTGTATATAAGATATGATGAAAATTTTGTTCTCTCTGCCATCGCACCTGAAACTATTGTTGCGGCTGTTGCACAGAACACTGTCTGGAAAATAAGAAATGCCCAGAACGGTACTCCTTCCGGCGAAACTCCTGCATAATTTTCAGGAGATGCTATACCTGAATAAGAACCTATCAGTTTTCCGCCCCCGAACATGAGTCCGAATCCAAAAAGCCAGAATATAGGTGTGCCAAGAGAAAAATCCATCAGGTTTTTCATAATAATGTTTCCTGCATTTTTGGCTCTTGTAAAGCCCGTTTCTACCATTGCGAATCCAGCCTGCATAAAAAATACCAATGCTGCACCAAGCAATATCCAGATTGTATTTACTGCTGAAAATTCCATAACAATGCCTCCCAGTTAAAATATTTAATGTTATCCTGACGGCCGTATACAGGAATAACAAAAAACAGCAAGGGTATTATGAGCCGTATGACTCACAGCACCCTTGCTGTTTTTTACATTCACAGTATAAACCATAATATTTATTTTGTCAAGGGATTTTTATAAAAAAATTTATCTCATGAATTTAGATTATCTGATTATTTCACAAATAGGCTAAATACGCCTTATATTTAATCTATTTATGTGCTTTTTGAATTTTTAAATATTGAATCTTGCAAAATAGACAGATTAGGTGTAAAAAAAATGATTAATCAGGTATACTTGCACTAATTATTTTTTTATTTAGTTATTTCTATTGACAAACTTATTTTTTAAATGTATTATTATAAAAAAGAAAATTTAAAAACGGAACAAAGATGTTCATGATAATGAAGGACTCATTATGTTTATTCACAATGACCTGGCTATATCATTGAGCATTTTTTTCTTTTATATTAAAAAAGGGGTGTCTATATGGATAACTTCAGAAATCAGGACCCATATCAGAAACAGGGACTTTACGATCCCGGATTTGAACATGACAACTGCGGAATCGGAGCTGTCGTGAATATTGACGGAACAAGAACCAGAGATGTGGTTGAAAATGCTTTGAAAATCGTCGAAAACCTTGAACACAGAGCCGGCAAAGACTCAGCCGGTAAAACAGGAGACGGCGTTGGCATAATGCTTCAGATTTCTCATGAGTTTTTTAAAAAGGAAACACAGAAACTAGAAATTTCTATAGGTAAAGAAAGAGAATACGGAGTGGGAATGTTCTTTTTTCCTCAGAGCGAACTCAGAAGGAACCAGGCAAAAAAGCTTTTCGAAATAGTTGTGAAAAAGGAAGGCCTTGAATTCCTTGGCTGGAGAACAGTACCTGTAAATCCATCGGTTCTGGGACAAAGGGCAGTCGACAGTATGCCTTGTATTATTCAGGGTTTTGTTAAAAAACCGGATGATGTAAAAAAAGGGCTTGAATTTGACCGCCGTTTATATATTGCACGAAGAGTATTTGAACAGAGCAATGAAGACACCTATGTTGTATCACTTTCAAGCAGAACTATCGTTTACAAGGGCATGTTCCTTGTAAATGAGCTCAGAATGTTCTTTAACGATCTTCAGGACAATGATTATAAATCAGCAATAGCTACAGTTCACTCACGCTTCAGCACAAATACAAACCCAAGCTGGCAGAAGGCTCATCCAAACAGAATAATAGTTCACAACGGAGAAATAAATACTATTACAGGAAACGCAGATAAAATGACAGCACGCGAGGAAAATATTTCATGCGATGTACTTGCAGACCAGATGTATAAGGTTATGCCTGTAATTGACTCAAACGGTTCTGACTCAGCAAGACTTGACAATGCACTTGAATTTATGATGATGTCAGGCATGGAGCTTCCTCTCGCTGTAATGATAACAATACCTGAGCCTTGGGTATACAACAGAACCATGTCAAAAACAAAAAAAGATTTTTATCAGTACTATGCAACAATGATGGAACCATGGGACGGTCCGGCATCAATACTTTTTTCAGACGGCGACATTATGGGCGCGGTTCTCGACAGAAACGGCCTGAGACCTTCAAGATATTATATCACAACGGATAACAAGCTTATACTTTCCTCAGAGGTAGGCATACTTGATATTCCGGCTGAAAAAATATTAAAGAAAGACAGACTGAGACCCGGAAAAATGCTTCTTGTGGATACAGTAAAGAAACAGCTGATTTCTGACGACGAGCTGAAGGATCACTACTCCTCACGCCAGCCATATGGCGAGTGGCTTGATTCAAATCTTATAAGTCTTAAGGATCTTCGTATTCCGAATAAAAATGTCGTACGTTATTCAGGAAATGAGCTTGCAAGACTTCAGAAGGCATTCGGATATACATACGAGGATATAAAGACATCGATTCTCAACATGGCGAAGACAGGAAGCGAGGGAATATCATCAATGGGCGCTGATATCCCGCTTGCAGTACTTTCAAAAACAAACCAGCCGCTCTTTAACTACTTCAAGCAGCTGTTTGCACAGGTAACAAACCCTCCGTTTGATGCAATCAGAGAAAACATAGTAACAGCGACAAGCGTGTATATCGGAAAAGACGGAAACATACTCGAAGAAAAGGCTGAAAACTGCAGAGTACTTAAAATACACAACCCTATACTCGCAAGCACTGATATTCTGAAAATAAAAGCAATGGATGTCCATGGCTTTAAGGTTGCTGTAATCCCTATCCTCTACTACAAAAACACATCTCTTGACAAGGCAATCCATCAGCTTTGTCTTGAAGCAGACAGAGCACACAGAAACGGTGCAAACATTCTCATTCTGTCAGACAGGGGCGTTGACGAAAACCATGTTGCGATTCCGTCACTGCTTGCAGTATCATCACTTCAGCAGCATCTTATTTCCACAAGGAAAAGAACGGCACTGTCGATTGTACTTGAAAGTGCAGAGCCTCGTGAGGTTCATCATTTTGCAACACTTATCGGATATGGTGCATGTGCCGTAAACCCTTACCTTGCACATGATACCATAAGAGATCTTATCAGAACAAATGTCCTTGACAAGGATTATTATGCCGCTGAATATGATTATAACAAGTCAGTTCTCAGCGGAATAATCAAAATAGCATCCAAAATGGGAATTTCAACAATTCAGTCATATCTCGGTGCAAAAATATTTGAGGCAATAGGCCTTAGCGGCGAGGTAGTTGACAAATATTTTACAAACACTGTAAACCGTACAGGCGGATTATCGCTTAATGATATAAGCAAGAATGTCGACAAGCTTCATTCGGCCGCATTTGATCCTCTGGGCCTTGACATTGATATGGAAATAGGAAGTGCCGGAAGTCATAAAATGCGTTCAGGAAAGGAAGAACACCTTTACAATCCTGAAACTATCCATCTTCTTCAGCAGGCAGTAAGAACAGGCAGCTATGAGACATTCAAAAAATACACGGCTGCAATAAACAGAGAAGACCTCACAATGAACATCAGAAGCCTTATGGATTTCAGATTTGACAAGAACGGCGGAATACCTGTTGATGAGGTTGAAAGCGTTGACTCAATAGTAAAACGCTTTAAAACAGGTGCAATGTCATACGGTTCGATTTCTCAGGAAGCACATGAGACAATGGCAATCGCAATGAATATGCTGGGTGGAAAATCAAACAGCGGCGAGGGCGGCGAAAGCCCTGAAAGGCTCGGAACAAGGGGCTCAGAAACAAATAAATGTTCAGCTATAAAACAGATTGCATCGGGAAGATTCGGAGTAACATCAGAATATCTTGTAAGTGCCGACGAGCTTCAGATAAAAATGGCACAGGGCGCAAAACCAGGCGAAGGCGGACATCTGCCGGGCAAAAAGGTTTATCCGTGGATTGCAAAAACAAGACATTCCACACCGGGTGTAGGTCTTATTTCACCTCCTCCGCACCATGACATATATTCAATTGAAGATCTTGCACAGCTTATCTATGACCTTAAAAACGCGAACAAAAAAGCCCGTATATCAGTAAAGCTTGTTTCCGAAGCAGGCGTAGGAACAGTTGCAGCAGGTGTTGCAAAGGCCGGTGCCGGACTTATACTTATTTCGGGTGCTGACGGAGGAACAGGCGCTGCACCGAGAAGTTCAATCTATAACGCGGGGCTCCCATGGGAGCTTGGTCTTGCAGAAACACATCAGACGCTTATCTTAAACGGTCTGCGCTCAAAGGTTGTAATAGAAACAGACGGAAAGCTCATGACAGGGCGTGATATCCTTGTTGCAGCACTTCTTGGTGCAGAGGAATTCGGATTTGCAACAGCGCCGCTTGTAACTATGGGATGTGTAATGATGAGAGTATGCAATCTCGATACATGCCCTGCAGGTATTGCTACACAGAACCCTGAGCTCAGGAAAAATTTCAAGGGCAAACCGGAATATATCGTGAACTTCATGAGATTTATTGCACAGGAGCTCCGTGAATACATGGCTCTTCTCGGTATCCGTACCGTAAATGAGCTTGTCGGACGCACAGATCTTCTTAAAGAAAATAAGGAAATAAATAATTCACATATAAATATTTCAAGGATAATAAGCAATCCTTATACAGATTTGGAGAATGTAAAGACATTTAATCTGGCAGATGCTTATGATTTTGAGCTTCAGAACACCGTAGATGAAAAAATCATAATGAAGAAAATGAAAAATGCCCTTAACAGCGGGCAGAGCAAATCAATCGAAATAAATGTAAAAAACACTGACAGAACACTGGGAACAATATTCGGCTCCGAAATAACAAAGCTCTATAAAAACACACTGGAAGAAGACACATACAAAGTAATCTGCACCGGCAGCGGCGGTCAGAGCTTCGGGGCATTTATACCGAAGGGGCTTACACTCGAGCTTAAGGGTGATAGTAACGATTACTTTGGAAAAGGTCTTTCCGGCGGCAAGCTTGTTGTTTATCCGCCAAAGGATGTAACATATAAGCCTGATGAAAATATTATCATAGGAAACGTTGCCCTTTATGGCGCAACAAGCGGAAAAGCATTTATAAACGGAGTTGCCGGAGAACGCTTCTGCGTAAGAAATTCCGGTGCATATGCAGTAGTTGAAGGAACAGGCGATCACGGCTGTGAATACATGACAGGCGGAAGAGTTGTTGTTCTGGGCAATACAGGCAAAAACTTTGCGGCAGGTATGAGCGGAGGAATTGCCTATGTGCTTGATGAAAACAATGACCTGTATACAAAGCTCAATAAAGAAATGGTTTCTCTCAATTCTGTAAATGAGAAAAATGATATCCTTGAATTAAAACAGCTTATCGAAGAGCACGTTTCTGCTACAGGCTCAGCAAAGGGCAGGGAGATTCTCGGAAATTTCGAAATGTATCTTCCAAAATTCAAAAAAATACTGCCGTTTGACTATGCACGAATGATGACTATCATCACTCAGATGGAGGAAAAAGGCCTGAACAGTCAGCAGGCTCAGATTGAGGCATTTTATGCAAATGTAAGAAAGTAGAGGTGCTTATTAATGGGAAAGCCAACAGGATTTATGGAATATAAAAGAGAAACAAGCAAATGCATTTCTCCTTCTGAAAGAATAAAAAACTTCAACGAATTTCATCTCCATATGTCAAAGGAAAAGCAGCAGATTCAGGGTGCACGATGCATGGAATGCGGTGTTCCGTTCTGCCAGTCGGGTCTGATTATAGGCGGCGCTGCATCGGGTTGCCCGCTTAACAACCTCATTCCCGAATGGAATGATCTTATATTCAACGGAAAATGGGACGAAGCCGCAGGCCGACTCCTGGCAACAAACAATTTTCCTGAATTTACAGCAAGGGTATGCCCTGCCCCATGCGAAGAGGCATGTACATGCAACATATACTGCAACCCGGTATCTATAAAGGAAAATGAATACGCAATAATAGAAAACGCCTTTAAATCAGGCCTTATAAAGCCTAAGCAGCCGTCCGTAAGAACGGGTAAGAGTGTTGCTGTCATAGGCTCAGGTCCTTCCGGACTCGCAGCCGCTTCACAGCTTAACAAGCGCGGTCACATTGTTACCGTATACGAAAGAAGCGACAGAATCGGCGGTCTTCTCATGTACGGTATTCCTAATATGAAGCTTGAAAAAAGCATAATAGACCGCAGAATAAAGCTTATGGAGGCAGAAGGCATCACATTTATCACAAATGCGGATATAGGCACAGACAAATATCCTGCATCTGAAATATCAGAAAAATATGACGCCGTAATTCTTGCATGCGGCGCTTCAAACCCAAGAGATATAAATGCACCCGGCCGTGATGCAAGCGGAATATATTTTGCGGTTGATTTTCTTAAGTCAACAACAAAAAGTCTTCTCGACAGCAGCCTTAAAGACAATAATTATATATCGGCAAAGGACAAAAATGTCGTTGTTATCGGCGGCGGCGACACAGGCAATGACTGCGTAGGCACATGTATACGTCATGGCTGCCGCTCGGTTGTACAGATTGAGATGATGCCGCGTCTTCCTGATACAAGAAGCGAAAACAACCCATGGCCTGAGTGGGGAAGAATCTTCAGGACAGATTACGGTCAGGAGGAAGCAGCAGCTGTATCCGGCAATGATCCGCGTGTTTATCAGACAACGGTAAAGGAATTTATAAAAAATAAAAACGGTGAGCTTACATCCGTAGTCACAGTCATGCTCCAGTCTGTTCAAAACAAAGAAACAGGCAGAAACGAGCTCAAACAGGTACCCGGAAGCGAAAAGGAAATTCCCGCTGAGCTTGTACTCATTGCAGCAGGTTTTCTGGGTTCCCAGTCATATGTAACGGATGCTTTTGACGTTGAAGTAACGGAAAGAACAAACGTAAAAACCGGTAACAAATCATTCAGAACAAGCAAGGACAAAATTTTTACAGCCGGCGACATGCACAGAGGCCAGTCACTTGTAGTATGGGCCATTTCAGAAGGCCGCAAAGCAGCAAAGGAAGTCGACGAATTTCTGATAGGATACAGTAATCTGAGGTAATTTATTAAGAAATTCGTCAATTGTCAAAGTAAACGCAACACTTTCTAAGTAAATGCAACACCTCTATTCCGTAGGCCTGGATAAACAGCTCTGTAGGAGAAAGATTACTGAGACTTTTACGTGCGTAAGAATTGATATGTGACATCATAAGGTCGATATCTTCCTGTGTCAGATGATCTATAGACGTGCCTTTAGGTATGACTTTCCTAATTAACTCGTGATTGTTTTCCACCTTGGGCTTCTGATATGATGAATATGGATCACAGTAGAACACACGTGTTCTTTGTGTGTCTTCGTACTGTTCAATTGCAGATGGGTTAGAAAATTCTGTACCATTATCTGTGAGAAGAACACCAAACAGTGACTGATATGTATCTTCCGGAAGTGTTTGATAAAGCCAGTTGATTCTGTCTGTTACAGACTGTGAAGTATTACGTTCTCTTATGAATGCAAACATCATATTACAGCTTCTGATCATAAAGGTTAACAAGACTTTTCTGCCTTTTTTCCCCTCTACTGAATCCATCTCAATAATTTGAATATCAAAATTTTCAGCAACAAATTTCTCATAGTCAGCATAAGTGTGATTTAAAGTGCAGCGCTTATCAATCTTCATAAGTTTCTTTTTACCTTTACGGACTTTGAATCTTACCGCACGAGGAAGATCTATGGTCCTTGCCTTAAGTGTACTGCTATGAATAAGTCTGTATATGGTACTTTCAGAACAAGGAACAATGTCGGGGTTTTTATGAACGATATTATACACAGACAGACCTCTGTCAATACGTTCTGATACGAAGGTATCTATGTTAAGAAACTCTGTTTCTGTAAGATTAAACCCCTCTCTTGATTCCTTTAGCAATGCTCTGTATTCATTATCAGCATCTTTGGCATCATATATTTTCTTTTCAAGTTTGCATTTGTTGTTCTCACCACATCCGTTGCAGACATACGGTGGACGATTAAGTTGCTGCATACCTCTCTGATAAACTTGCTGCAACTCTCATTACACTCCTTACAGAAGCGACAGTTTTTTGTTACACAGTTTGGCTTCGATTCGCATATACCTGTTTCACGGCATTCACGACGATACTTACATTCATTGAAAGCGTGCCCGTAAACACCACTTCTTTTTATTACTGCATGCTTTCTGATCTCTCTTGAAATAGTTGAACCTGACTTCCCAAGCTCACTTGCTATTTCACCTAATGTTTTGTTCTGAACAAGTCTAACCTGTATGGTTGCTCTCTCATTCAGCGTTAAATGCTTACTAATAATAATCAAACTCCTTTTTAGTGGGATATATGATTATTATGAATTACATTCAAACTAAACGCAATACTTCCCCATGGGGAAGTATCTGTTGGTTTGATTCTTTTTTCTCTGTTTACTTTCAGACTAAATGCAACACTAATACATTCAAAGTTAATGCAACAAGAATATTTTCCCAACTCACGTTTACTTTGACAATTCACTTTATTAAGAAATTTTATGTAAATCAACATGTATTCCATTGACTTAATCTACTATAAATGATATAATAATTGTATTATTTTACACGGAAGGAATTTTAGTCAATGAAAAAATGTTTAATTTTTAAAAAAATTGTTTCATTTTTATTATCATTAGCGATAGCTTTACCAATTATCGTTAATGATAACTTTTTTGAAACAGAAACTTACGCCACGAAATCAATAGTATATGGAGATGTAAACAGCGACGGTAATATCAATATTCTTGATATGATTTTTTTAAAATCCTATCTTGTTGAAAAAAACGCCAAGAACTTTAACACTGAAGCTGCTGACCTCGACAAAGATGATAATATTTCTTTACTAGATGCCACTGAATTATGTATGTATCTTCTTAAAAGAGTTGAATCATTTTCATATGGGATAACAATAGATACAGACAATGACGGACTATGTGATTATATTGAAAAAGAAATACTTAAAACAAATCCAAACAATCCAGATAGTGATAATGACAAACTTACCGATTATGAAGAAGTTTACCTTTGTGGAACAGATCCACTTATTTATGATTCAGGAAGCACTGGCCAAAGTGATTCATTAAAAGATATTGATAAAGACGGACTTAATAATTTAAAAGAAATTGAACTTAAAACATCTCCAATTAATGAAGACAGTGATGGAGATGGCATTAATGACTATGATGAAATAAATAAATATAAAACTGATCCGCTTTTGAAAGATTCAGATGCTGATGGAATCACTGACAATGCAGAGTTAATACTCGGTCTGAATCCTAAAAGTCAAAAATCAGACGGCACACTTGATTCTGCTCGTATTTTTACTCAAAAATTAAATGATGATAACAAAGCTATTGACTCTATTAATGCTGATAATAATGATTACTCACTTTCTATATCTACAAAATCAAGTGGATATATCCAAGAATCTGTAGTTATCTCAAAAAGTACATACTCAGCATTTTTAGATGCTGATGCAATAGTTGGAGATATAGTTGATATTGAGTATAATGACTCATTAAAAATAAATGAATTAAATATATACTTTAATATAAAACAAGCAGACGACATCAATAAATATTGCGTATTTAAATATTTCAAAGATGTAAATATGCTTCTTCCGGTTGAAACTTTTTATGACGGAAATAAAGTATATGCAACTGATACAGAAGACGGAACATATTGTATAGTAGATACGACTTTAATCGATACAGGTTCCAGTGCATTAAATAATGTAGGTGACACAGGTAGTGATGGAAAAATACATATTATTTTTACAATAGATATGTTTAGTGGTGTCGGATTTGTAGAAGCCGGTTATTTTGAAACTGTTTCAAAACAAATAATTGATGCTTCTAAAAAATTGTTTGCACAATATAATAATGTAGTTGTTGACATTTATGGGATATGTTGTGCAAATACAAGTTCATTACAATACATAACTATGCTAGACTATGACCAAACGACACGTTTAGGAGATAAATCAAGCGCCGACGTTGAGAGAACTTTGAGTTTCTTTAAGATTTATTATGGCATTTCAAAAACATATTCTCTGGAAACAAATCTGCTCTGTGGTGCACAGAACTTTAGTGATAATGATTCCAACTATTTATTTGCGTTTCCATATGCCAACGCTAAAATATCTCAATATCAATTGGCCGAAGTTAATAATTGTATAAATCAACTTGATTCATTGGAAAGATGTCATGTAAGCTTTGTATGGATAGATAATGATAATGCAAAATACTATCCTGATAAACTGAACGGAAAGGTATTTGTACGTGCAACTACTACAGGTGAAGATATATATGATTACATCGTATCACAAGAAAATAAAAACGGAAATAGCAAAGAAAACAGCAGCACACGCTTATCAGTATTAAATAACATCTCATTTAATGCAAAAATTACTCCTGATTGGTTAAAAGCATCTAAAGGTCAATTGACAAAGGAACAAATAAAAGCTTTAGAATTACCGGATTCAGACGGTGATGGGATTTATGATTTTGAAGAAATAAATATGTCCATGATTACTTTTGATTCAAACGGCAATCCAATATTCCCAACATTAACAGATATATGTAAGAAAAACAAAAAGTCAGAACAAGGCATTGATTTCTGGAAAGAGAAATTTTCATTATTAAAGGATATGGCTGAATCTATAATTATACAAGTGAATTCCGATCCGAGTTGTAAGGATTCTGATGGGGATGGGATTAATGATTATGATGAAACAAATGGTGTAACCTATACAAGTCCAAACGGTGTAAAATATAAATACGATGGCGCACTATTAGAAAAGGGACTGGCAAACGGAATTATTGGAAAACTAACAATCGTTTCTGACAATGAATCACAAGCCAAATTTTGGAACGGGCACGCATTTTTATTATATGAAAGTTTTATTAATGATACATTAGATTTATCAGGATTTGCCAAGGGATTCAATTATACAGAAGATGGAGATGAAAATATAAAAAACAATTGGAACGAAACTGATGTAGGAAAGTATAAGATTTCTCCTAACAGAATCATCTCTATTGGAAATTATGCATCAAATTCTAATGATCTTGCAGACCTCCTTGGTATGAGTGGGAGTGGTTCATCCGGAGGAGTAAATATTGGACAGTCAAGTTCAGAAGGTGCGGCAAGTGGAATTCATTTTAATATGGAACTTAGATTAATCTATAGTTCTGAAGATGGTAGCGCTGATGGTCCCTATGTTAGAAGTTATGGTAATAATTCCGCTTTCTGCAAAGATATATCAAAAGATCAAATGCATGATATGCTTGAGTACTGCAATGGAGTGAACCACTATAGTTTTGTTGGTAATAATTGTGCTGAAATTGTTGGAAAAGCATGGGATAATGCTTTTGATGATGATATTGACTTCAGAATTTGGACGAGTACTCCGACACCAGCAGCATTAAAAAAATCGATTAATAAATTAGATGGGCACTTTACAATATCTTTTCATGATGACGCTTGGCTTAATTATATTAATCAAGAAGTGGTTAACTGGTGACCAGCATGACTAAGCATAAGCTCTCTAAAAGAGAGATATTCTCAAACATAACTCTTATAGTTTTTAATGTGATCTACTGCATTTTAGGTTGGTTTATTTTTATACTATTTGACATAACCTCGCCAGATGATCCAAAATTCGATTTGGATCCGGGAATACGAAAGCTTACCTTTTTTCTTGCATTTGTTATATATTTTTTCTGCGAAGTATTATTCCTAAAAAAATTATATAGAAAAGTATTTAATTCAAGTAGAAAGAGTTTTGGTATTTACATAGGAATAACTATATTATTGTATTTGGTTCCTATATTGGTTGCAGTTGTGGAAATCCTCTTCTTTTGAGATAGTTGATTGAAAGCGGTTTGCCGTTGCATTTCATGTTACTATTCACACCCAATGTCATTTAGTTAATAAGGGTTAGATTCTCAGCACAGAGGGTCTAACCAAATTTTTTTTAATTTTTTAAAAAAACACTTGACAAATACAACAAAATGTGCGGGCACACGTTATGAATGCGTTAATCGATTATCCTTTAACCGTGATGAATTCACTTAAGAATGAAATAAAGTCAATGGCTCCATTAGCTTCAGATTATGCTGAAGATCCAGCAAGGCACTTTAAGCGACGACGTAAACTCGGATTCGTAGATTTGATTACTTTTCTGATTGTCATTGGTAACTCTGATACAGAGATTGAACTTACCAAGTATTTTGATTTTAATGTAAATGCAATACCGCTTGGTTCAGCTTTTATTCAGCAACGTTCTAAACTGAAACTGGATGCTCTGAGATACTTGATAAAAGCTTTCAACGATAAATTTCCACTAACCTTATATCGTAACAAGTATAATCTCATTGCAGTTGACGGTTGTGAATTTAACATTTACCGAAATGCTGATGATCCTGAAACATACTATGAACCAAGTGGTAAAACCATGCTGGGTTACAATATGATTCATACAATATCTTTGTTTGATGTAATCAGCAAACGTTATCTTGATATTGAATTTCAGCCTAGTGTACTGACATATCCATATATAAACTAAACGTTATCCAAATCAGGATATAGTGAAATCAATTTAACACGAGCATCTTTAGTAGAAAATTGCCAGTTGACCTTTGCATTACTATTATTTCTATCATTTTCCCATACTGCTAACTGCTCTCTAAGTTTT
>JAEWXO010000021.1 GCA_023458875.1 Bacillota bacterium
AAAATCCTGAAAATACAGTGTGGAATGTATATGGAATAAACCTGATATCCAGAGAAATAAATGGAGAAATGTTCTATTGCCTGTACAACGGACACGCAGATATAACAAGGATGGTAAATGAAAAAGGCGAACTGGTAGAAAAATATTACTATGACGAATGGGGAGTAGAAACAGAGACATTAAAGTATGGTGATATAAATGGCGATGGCGATGTAAATATAAACGATTATACTTTAATAAAACGATATGCATTGAAGGAATTAACAGATTTAAGCCCTGAACAAATTATAGTATCAGACTTAAACGGGGATGGAAAAGTAGATGTAAATGATGCAAACATATTAAAGCAAATCATAGTTAAGGAACTAAAATATTGTCCGGCAGATACGAACCAGGATGGATTTATAAATGATAAAAACAATATAAAATATGCAGGATATTTCTATGATGGAGAAACAGGCTTATACTACCTTAATGCAAGATTTTATGACCCTGAAACAGCAAGATTCATACAGGAAGATACTTATAGGGGAGGAATAAACGACCCATTAAGCTTGAATCTGTATACGTATAGCCATAATAATCCTATTTCATATTATGACCCGACAGGGCATTCTATAAAGAGTGTATTGACTGCGTTTAAAGCTGCGAAAACAGTAGTAAAAGCAATAGTAAAACCTGAATTAGAAAAAAAATCTAAATCAGTCAAAAGCTTTACAAGTGGAGTGGGTGTATCTGCTGTAAAAAATAATATTGTCGAACCTGTAATGCTTGCTAGTTCTATTAGTAATATAATTGAACTTCCTTTCTTTGGTTTAGGTGTTGAAAAGAGTCGCATAGAAAGAGAATCCCTTAATACGTTTGAAAATATAATAAGAGATGATCTTGCTTCTGACAAAAAATCTTATGATGCCGGAAGAGTATTAGGCGATGCTATAACTACTGTACAGGGAGCATTTGAGTGTACAGCTGGAATATTTTCAATGATTGGCGGCAGTGGACTCATGGCATTAGGTGGTGGAGTAACAGTATTATCAGGAGGAGTTGCTGCATTACCAGGAGCAGCGATATCTACTGCCGGTGTAAGTGTAACAGCAGCCGGTGTAGCAGCAACAGCACACGGAGCATTCACTACGTTTTTCAGCGTTAAAAACATGGAACAAAATAAGGAGAATTTAAGACAATCAGTTGCTGAATCAAAGGCGAACAAATCTAAAACCAGCACATCAAATAACTCAGGTGGTAGTAGTAAAACAACTTCACAAGGGAGTTCAAGTGGTGGAGTTAAGGGGGAGGGTGAAGTTAAAAACCCATTACCAAACCTTAATAATGCCAAAATTGACTCAAGAAAATTAACTGATTATGCACTAAACCCAGAACATCCTGTAGGAGGTAATAAAGCAAAAGTGTTTGAAAGTGCTTTGGGATATAATAAGTCAAACGCTAATGCACTTATGAAGCAGGTATATGGGAAATTACCTCAAAGTGAATCTGTAATGGGCAAGCTTGACCAATACGGACAAAGATATACAGTCGATATGTCAATAACGGGTGTTAACAGTAAAACTGCTACTGTTAGAACAGGATGGATTTTAAAACCAGGTTCTACAACGCCAGAATTGACTACAATATATGTAAAGTAGGTGATTAAAAATGAAGTTTAATGAATTTGATACAGTTGTATTATTGAAAGATTACCCAAGTGAAGGCTTGAAAAAAGGTGATATTGGAGCAGTTGTTATGATACATACAGAACCAAGTGAAGCATATGAGGTTGAATTCATTGGAGAGGGAGGAATAACTAAAGCATTACTGGCACTTATTCCTGATGAAATTGAGAAATATAGTTAAGGTGACAACTGTAGGTCGCAATAATTCAATTGGGATAAAATTGCGACTGATATTTAACAAATAAAACGAGCGGTATATACAATTTTATACTTTTTAAACAATAATAACTTAATTAACAAAAGCAATGTCACTTTAATTGTGGCGTTGCTTTTGTTGCATTTGAAGAGCTTCACTATATGCCAACCACTCGGAAGATTAATCCGAGTGGTTTATAAATCTAAAGTAAGCGTCAACGATTGTTAACGATAGACCAAATCGCTGATCTATCGTTAACGCTTTGCTGTAGTGAATTATTAAATTGTTTTCGAGTTAACTCAGAAGCATTCAGGCTATAATAGCCATGTCTTTTTTGCGTGGAGTTTTAGGCTTTTCAGCAAGATCCTTGTAATCATGATATGATTCGACCTTGTACTGATTAGCTGCCTCATACGCTTTGTAATCCTCAGACCATGGTGTAGTCTCACTTAGAAAGCTCCTGTCTTTTCCGTCGATTTTGGAAGGCAGAAATTCAAAAAGGTAGCGAATATACCAGTATCCGTCGGCGCCGTTAGCCTTCGCAGTTTCAATCAGGCTGTGGATGATCATACTGGCTTCGGCTCCACGGATTGAAAAGCTGAAAAGTGATGCGTTCCTGAGAAGGGCCACAGAACGAATACATCGTTCCGCAAACCCGTTATCGAGAGGAATATGCCCATCTTCCAGGAAATGTACTATGTACTCTTTCTGATTGAGTGAGTATGTAATTGCATCCTTGCATCTGCTTGACATAGCCGGATCATTAACATCAAGACTTTCTATGTAATCGTAGAACGCCTTAACAAGCGGTCTTACATCTTCGTCACGACGTACTTTTCTTTCATCAGGATACAGATGTTTTAATGCTTCGTCGGCATCGTATATTTCACCTATTAGTTTAAGTGCTTACAAAAAGCTACACTTATGATAAAAATGGAAATGTAGAAAAATCAATAGTAAATGAAAATGGCAAAGAAAACGTAATTTCCAGAGAATATGATGAGTTAGGAAGGGTAACCAAAAAGGAAGCAACAAATAGCATAACAAGTACATTTAAATATGATGTCTTTGCAAAAGATAACTTATTGTGCGAAATTGTAAATTATGAAAATGGAAAAAGTTCATCAAAGGTTTATGACAAATTCGGAAGACTGAAATATGTGTATTCAATGGATATATCTGATGGAACAGATGATAAAACCTGCACAGAATAGAACTATGATATAAAAGGCAGAAGAGAAAGTATCATTTATCCAAATGGCGCTAAATCAATATATGAATATTTTGAAAACAACAATCTGAAAACTCTGACAAATTATGTGAATGATAAAGAAATAGAGAAATACGAATATAGTTATTACAATAATAATGCAATGTCAAGCAAAAAGGAATTCTATGACGAAGTATTACAGGTAATCCTTTGAAGTTATCTTCGGATTTTCCCCCGCTCCACACCGTGCGTGCGACTTTCACCGCACACGGCGTTCCACCGTTTATGACTCGGTATTAACTAAAGTAAACTTACAATTTTCGAGCAGTAAAGAAACTCATTTTAATATTAGATGGCTTGCATATTTGCCAGTTGGCGTAGCTTGTTCAGCTTTGAACAGCCAGTTATCAGGGATCATTGGTAGTTGTGAGATGCTCCACTTCTCATCCCAGCCGTTACCATAGTCATTTGGATATTTCAAACCGACAAGATGTCCTAAGCACCAGGATACGATATATCCGTTGCCGTCCGTATATCCCTTATGAGACTTTGATGCTCCGACAACAGAGCTGATTGCTCTGGAAACAGATGGCTTTTCTCCAACTATTAAAATCGACATATATATTCATTCCTTTCAAGAATAGGTTAGGGATAAAATTGATGGTGATACCCCTGATATGTGAGAGGGTAAACCTGTTCTATTTCCAAAACTCAAATAAATATTGATTTTCGGAAATAGATGTGGTATAATACTGGTAAAGGGGATGATTATTTTGAAACTGATAAAACGTGATGAATATCTGAACAAGGTTATAAGCGTTATGGGAACACCTGATATAAAAGTAATTACCGGTGTCCGTCGTAGCGGTAAATCAAAGCTTCTCGAAGCATTCAAGCAATATATTACTGAAAATGTGAAAGGTGCAAATATCATTCACATCAACTTCAATTTGCCTGAATATGACGAACTGACAGAATATAAACCGATTTATGAATATATAAACAGTCAGTACAAGAATGATGCAGATAATTTTGTCCTTATAGATGAAATACAGATGTGCAAAAATTTTGAGAAAGCTATCAATGGTCTGCACGCATCTGAAAAATTCGATATTTATATCACTGGTTCAAATGCTTTTCTCCTGAGTTCTGACCTTGCAACGCTATTTACAGGAAGAACTTTTGAAATAAAAGTATTTCCATTCTCATTTGCTGAATATGTAAAATATTTTGAATATACTGACCTTTATTCTGCTTTTGACAAATATGTTACTGAAGGCGGTATGGCTGGCTCATACGTGTACAAAGATCAGGGTATGAAATTTGACTATATCAAAGAGATTTTTGATACTCTTATCATCAGAGATATCCGTAAGAAATACGCTATCAGGCATACAGTTCTTATGGATCGTCTTGTTGACTTCCTTATGGACAATATTTCAAATCTGACTTCTTCATCCAGCATTTCAAATACAATGACAAGTCAGAATGAGAAGATCAATCATAAAACTGTGGGCTCATACATGCAGTATCTCTGCAATGCTTTTGCATTCTATAAGGTACGTCGCTATGACATAAAGGGGAAGAAGTATCTCTCCTCAAATGAAAAATTCTATCTCAGTGACCATTCTTTCAGATATGCTAAGCTCGGTACAAAGAACATGGACTATGGCAGAGTTATTGAAAACATCGTTGCCATCGAACTTCTCCGAAGAGGGTATGAAGTCTATGTGGGTGTTCTTTACAAGAAAGAAATTGACTTCGTAGCAATCAGGCGTGATGAAAAGATATATATCCAGGTATCGGATAATATCTCTGATGAAAATACTTTTGAGCGTGAAATATCTCCGCTACTGTCAATCAAGGATGCTTATTCTAAAATGGTCATTGCAAGAACACGTCATGACACATACCAATATGAAGGTATCAAGATAATAGATATCGCAAACTGGCTGAATGAAGTATAATTGCATTTCGACACTATTCAAGCACATTCTCTATAACGGAGAGTGTGCTTTGTCTTTTCACGAACCATGCTTTTGCTCCTTTTCCTTTGCCTTCATTTCCTTGACGAAAGCACGATATTTCGCCGTATACTTATATGATTTGCCGAAGATATTCATAGCAGCCTTGTAGAGCTGAGGTTCGTTTTGCTCTATGATTGCAAACTCCTCATTGATACGGGGATTGAAAGGACAGCCAACACAGCCTGTGCGTTTCAGGTTATATTCTGTATAACAGCGTGAGTGCTGAATATTACAGAGCTCCTCGTAATATTTCTTGTCACTGTTTGTATACCAGAACAGCGGACGGTATGTATCGCAACCCTTGGACTTACATTCAGAGAAACAAGTTTTGTAGTTGGCAGAACGGACTCCGCCTTCAGCTTTTCGTATTCCTGTAATCTCAAGGTCGGCATCGTTCTCCTTGATAAATTTTTTTGCCGGCTTTTTCTTTGCATACTCACAGCATTTATTCGATATAGGAAAGTCAGGCGGATTGTGTATAATAAACTCTTTCAGAAATCTGTTGCGGTTGATGCTGAATCTGCTCATCTTTACAACACCTTTTTCGTCCGAATAATACGCATTACACCACCATTGAAGCGCAACCTTGCAGTTTTGATATTTCTTCAGAAGTACGTCCAGCGGTTTGTCTTCCCACTGAAAACCATGTGCCTGAAGTCTCATCATCTGTTCAGAGACATATTTAGACAGAAACGGAACACCATACTTTCTGACGCATATCGGAATGGGCTTTTCAGGTCTGATACGCTCAATATGGATATTGTATCTGTTTTCAAGGTAATCAAGCTGTTCCTTTGTAGCCTGATATTCAAGTCCGGTATCGATCCAGAAGTATTTCACCTTTTTGTTTTCATCGACCTTACTTATAAGGTCAAGAACAACATCACTGTCACTGCCGCCACTGATACTGCACACAGGATCATACGACTGCATCATTATTCTTTCAGCTTTACGCAGGCTGCTATATACATTAAAGTTATTATTGTCAGTACACTGTTTCAGAAGATCTTTGATCATTTCAGACCTCCCAGAATATGTGCGATAACATCAACAGTCCAGCCGTTACCGATACATTTGTATCGCTGAGTATTTGAAATACCATCAAACAGGCTTAAAATATTCATAGACAAATTCTCTCTTTCTCATTGTCTGTGTTATATATTTGGTTGTCAGGATGTGTATTTGCGTTTTTCTTTTATTCTTTATATTTTTATTGTCTTTTATGTTGTTCTACACGTTTTTGGGGTTAATCAGATATTGTCTCTGTCCTCAAAAGTATCGGGAATACCGTACTTCCTGCACATATCACTGTGAATATTTCTAAGGCGCTTGTACTCTCCATAGAGAACGCTGTATCTGAAGGTAATCAAGTCAGCCTTGTTGTTGAGAAGAGTGACAAGATTGGAAAGTTCCTCAACTTTCTCATTGAAATCTTCTTTGCCGGCTTCAAAACCCATATCAAAGCCTTTTCTGCGAATGTTTTCGATCATCTTCGTAATATTCATGAGTTTTGTTCCTTATTCTTCGTCATCATTCTTATCATAGAAGTCAATGTCATCTTCATCTTCTGAAATTTCGTCATCTATGTCATCAGGCTCATTATCAGGGATAACAGTCTTCTTGCCGGACTTTTTCTTCAGTACATATGCACCAGCACCAAGACCAACAAATGCAACCATACCCACAATAATAAGCAAGTTATTATTTGTGGCTGCAGGTTTGTTTTGCAACAGATGTTGATGAAGGCGTAATCATTTGCAGTGAAGGAGATATTACGATCAGGTCAACCGATGTGGACATTAAGGGTATTATCTACGCACCAAATGGAACAGTAAGAATCGAATCAAACAACTTTTTTAATATTCACGGAAGAATCATTGCTAAGAACATTATATTCCAGGGCAGTGTGTTCACCGGAGAAACATTTGATGGAGATTTGAATCTGTTTAATTGACGGTACATCGAGTGTACCAATATGCCATAGCCTATTGGTACAGTAAAAATCAGTTCCACACAACTCAAAACAAGAATTATGGAACATTCCATAATGAACAATAACCCTAATGGCATACAGCACTCTTTCATTTTTTGGAGGAGTGCTTTTGTTATGCCTGAAAATAGAGCTGTTTTTAGATTTTGAACCGTAACCGTCAAATATAACGTGTCTTTTAAAAGATTTCAGATCATGATATCATAGTTTTAGAGAAAAGTAGCGAGAATCGCACGATTTTCATGGAAAACAATATAGAAAAACAGCTTGAAACATTGAAAATCGCTCTTGATGCATCTTACGCTAAAATTGAAAGTCTCATAGAAGAGAAAAGAGTAATGCAGAAACGAATTTCTGAACTTGAGATACATGAAAAAGAGAGCGCGAACTCAAATACGGAAATTGCTTTTGCGTACAGGAAAGTTTGTGATGAACGGGACGCACTAAAAAAAGAAGTATCAGATTTAAAATGGCTGAGATAGTATATCAGAAGTATTTTCTGTTCCTTCCGCTTTACAGAATAGAAAATGAGTTCAGAAACAAAGGTCTCGCTCTTTCGCGTCAGACAATGAGCAACTGGATTATGGAGTCAGTTAATACGTATCTTTGGATGGTCTATGATTATCTGATTACACTTCTGATGGATGAACACTATCATCAGTGCGATGAAACAACATGGAAGGTAATTATGGATGGTCGTCCTGCAGGTTCAAAAAGTTTTATCTGGCTTCATGCAACAAGCGAACTCTGTCAATAAAATTGATGATAAGAATTATACTATTTTGTAATACGCATATCTGCCCGAACCATGAAGTTTTAATTTACCTTCATCAGCCATTTTCTTCAGAACTTTGTATGCTCGTGGTTCACTGATTTTAAGCAGTTCTACGGCTTCTCTTCTTGAAATATGACCATCATTATTCTCGGCAAACTTAATTATCATTTCAGGAAAGCGAACCTCGGATATTCCTTTTTGGCGCACATATTCGGCAGTTTTATCTGACTTTTTATATACCGAAATACTCAGGGTGTAATATCTTCCCTTGCCGTTTCCACTTGCTTCAAGCATACCGGATTCCACAAGCTTTTCAACAGTTATTCTCACCTTTGCTTCGCTGACGTGAATATCTGTTGAAATTTCTGAAATCGTGCAACGCCTGTTACGTTTGAGTTCGTTTAACACCAAGAGTGTGTTTATCGGCAATGCACGTCCGAGTTTGTTTTGTTCATCTGAAATCATTATGGTGAATGATTTGTCGGGAAGGCTTCTCGGAATAAAAAGTTTCACCGTTGTTGCAGTTGATTCCGAATAGTCAGGTAATGCTTTTCCGTAGAGTAACGAACCTTCAAAAATTCTGTCGATACCTCTGCCTGTTCGCTCTGCAAGACCTATTCGTTTTAGTGCGTCGGCAAGAGCAGGATTGCGCCCGTGTGGTTCAGCGGTAATCAAATTGTCAATTGTTACACCCTCAACGAAGTCACCGGGGTTGCTGATTGTAAGTCCATCATCATCAAGAAGCACTCTTACTCTGCCAAGCATTGTATAATCTCTATGGCAGAAAGCATTTATCAGAGCTTCTCTGAATGCACGTTTGTCAAAATCGCTTACCGAAATTCTGAAAAATCCCTCCTCAATTTCTGTTTCAGAGTTTCGGGCATCCATATATGTCTGCATTTTTTCAAATGCTGCAATCATTGGCATCTCAATACTTTCATTTAATACAACATTCGTTCCTTGAAGTACCTGAAATGAAGCAGAAGCGGTGGGAATCAAAGTTTTGATTCTATCTGCACGTCCGATAAGCAACATTCCACAAAATGTCGGAACAAGCGTATCGTCAACTATAACCGCAAGCCGAAGTGCCTTATCAAGTTCTTCATCGTCAAGGTCAAGCAGATTTTTCTCTCCTGCATAAACTCTAATAATGTTTCGTAAGCGTTCCCGTTCCGTCTTGTCAAGGTCATCGTAAGTTGCATCCGGTACGGGCAATGACGAATAGTCGAGCATATTCAAATCCGAAAGCCGTGTACTGATTTCGTGCGGATACATGGGAATATTTTCGGGTTCGCCGTTTGCTTTTATGCGTCTGCGAAGAATTTTTCCCGATGATGAAGCAACAATGCTTTTGCATTTCGGAACAGTTATTATAAGATAATTTTTATCTGTAATCTCCGTTTCAACAGAGACAGGCGGAACGGTTTTATTTGCAATAAAAGCCGCAAGAGCAGTAGTGTTATCGTGTTCCTTGTGAAGTCCGGTTATCTCGCCTTTATCCTCAACACCAAGATAAAACTTCCCCCCCCTCTGTATTTGCAAATGCAACAATTGAATCAATAATCGCTTCATCGGACAACTTTTTTAAGTCGCTTTTAAATTCGGTTTTCAAATCTTCTAGAAATCCAATATTCATTTCAATACACCTCCAACGCACTTGTGTGTAAATATTCACTATATTATAACGCACAGGTGCGTTAAAGTCAAGAAGATTGTGTTCCAATCTGTGATATTTAACTGAAAAAGGCTTTTTAACGAGATATTTCATCGCACCGTTCAACACACCGTTCAACGCACCAGTGCGTTGAACGTATTGTGTCGTCACTTTTTGGTAACCAAATAGTACAATGGAATAGAATATACTCATTTCCTGTTCGTAAATTCAAGCTCGTTTATCTTACTCAGGGTTTCATATGACGGCGTCCACTCGAGGACAACCTACATTGCTTCATTAAATTTATCTCTCGGCAAGTCACTTATGCTGTCAACACCAAACCTCATACGAAATTCGTCATCAAGCTCATCTGTGCATTCGTTGTAGAGATAATGATAAAACTTGCTACGCTTTACTGCGTAAAGGTGAGCTCCAATCGCTCTCTCCATTTCAAATTCAAGCCAACCCATTTCACTATCGGTGATTACATCTGCACTGTCTGATTTGCTTGAAATAAAATCAGTGATAAGCTGTTGGTAAGCAAGGGTGTCTTTCGGCATATCCTCGACGAAATGATAAATATACTCCTGAAATTCATTTTCATATTCCTTGCTCGACTGAATAATATCTTCCGACGGCTTTATATTGAGAACGAAAAGAATAGCGTCAATAACGCTGTCCTTGGGAATATCCGCTGTTTCGGTCACATTAAACTTGTTGCACACTGCGGTGTTGATTTCTTCGTCGAAAGTATCTGCAAACATTTGAAAAGACAAGCCGTGTTCTCCTCTGAGATTGTTCTTGATAGTCGTATAAGCAGTACGGTTCATAATCCTTGCAATGTTATTGATTTTTGTGTTGTTCATAGATTTTACCTCAATCTTTCTTAAAATTTGCGGCACTGTTATTCTTCTTTGCGGTGTCGCTGGCTGATTTTCTTCTTTCGTCGGAAATTTGCGGTAGCAAACGAATTGAAACGCTTTCCTTTCTGACGGTGTAGCTTGCTCCGACGTATCGGCCTGTGCCGTTATGCTTGCAAATGTCGGGATACTTTCGGCAGAAGTCCGCAAGCCTGCGTTTCAGACCTGTATTGAATGTGTCAATGCTGTACTCCGTATCGCCCTCGCTTGTGAGAATAATGGTTTCTTTCTCGTACTTGGATAGTGACATTCTTGAAAAACCCTCCTTTCAAACGTCGTAAAACAAAAACGGCAGGTGTTTGAATAAAACTACCTGCCGTTTGTCTTATGCGCCCGGCGGCGCACGTCTCTAGTGGGTGAAAGTCCCTAATCCGCCCGACAGTGGGAAGGATATAGCTGAAATCAAGGGTGTCCACCGTGAGGTGGAATCTGAAGGAAGATGGAGGCAAATCTCTGGTCTGACGAACAGAAATCACATAAGGCTAGATCTGAGGGTAAGATTGCAAGACAAATCAAAGCCCAGTAACTGTACAGAATCAGGTATAGTAAATGTGGCAGATATATGGAGAGAAAGAAACGGTACCCGGGGAGGTCTCGTCAGTGAATGGAAACAGAGTAAGAAATTCATAGTAACAACGAATGGCGAGAAGTCAGCAAAAGTCATATTACCATGATAGTTGCAAATATTGTGGGAAGGACTGAACTTTAGGAGGTGTTAGTAAATGAATGTAACTGAGAATGAGGATGAATACAGACAATTCCGAAAAGGAAGCCATGAGCAAATAATATCTGCGGAACAGAAAAGGTATGCACAGGTGTATACTCATGAGAGGATTACTGAAAACAACGACACCAATATGAACAGACAGACGGACGATCTACTTGAACAGATTTTAAACCGAAATAACATGAATTTAGCATATAAAAGGGTAAAATCCAATAAAGGAGCAGGCGGAGTTGATGGGATGAGTGTGAATACACTTCTACCGTATCTCAGAAATAACGGTGCAGACTTAATCAGGCAGATAAGGGAAAGGAAATATAAACCTAACCCGGTTCGTAGAGTGGAAATACCAAAAGAAGAAAAGGGGAAATATCGAAAGCTTGGAATCCCCACAGTGGTAGACCGAGTAATACAACAGGCAATAACACAAGTATTAACACCGATATTTGTTGTGGTCAAGCATTTTGGGAACATTTATGTCTAAATTAAGATACAAATGTTTTTCAACATTATTGTTGATGATGTACAAAACATCACTTGCTCTTATTTATTCTTATTTGGAATGGAGTCA
>JAEWXO010000022.1 GCA_023458875.1 Bacillota bacterium
TAAAAGAACAGCACTTCTATTAGTGGAATACACAAGATATTATCAACGTCTTAAATGGGAAAACTAAAATTTCTGTTGAAAACTCAGAAATTTTCATTCAGGACTTTTCAAAGTCCTGAACAGTTACTCCACTTTTAGAAAACCTTGCATCTCGGTACAGCCTTGAGAAACGTTTAGGATTGCAAATAATTTCGCTGTCAATCTCATTAATTGTAGGCTGAAGTGATGTTATAAATTCTGAAAAAGGTTAAGCTACATATTTCTTGTAATCTTCTTTATGCTCCTGATACCAAGCCTTACTGTAATTCAGGCGGTTTTCGATTAAAAATTCTATTGTTTTTTTAGAAAACGGCATATAAATCCTCCAAATTAGGTTGAAACTATACAGGTGTATTCACGTATTCAAATTGTTGTTAAATGATATTTTTAGTAGCAAATATTTGGTTCTAGATATAAGCATAATGTGTAATCAAGATACTTATTTATTAAAATATATCTTAATTATTGATACATCCTATCTTTAACGTTAAATGACTGTCCAATTAAATTATACTTAAGAAACTTGTATAAAATATAATTTTCTTTGTCTGTTTCATGCGTTGATAGAATTATTTGCTTATCTTTAAAATCGTTTCTTAATACCTCAATGAAAGATGAAATATTAATATCATCCATAGTTTGTACGGGATCATCGATAAGAATAAAACTTATATCATCAGTTTCTTTAAAAATGTATCTTTTATTCATCGCAAAGAGAAACGAAAGAACAAATGCAGATAACTGACCAGAACTGAAAGTATTCAATATGTCATGTTTAGCATCTCCATTTGAAACAAAGCGCATTTCATCCTTATTAATAAAAACGCCCAGTCCATTTTGATAATCTTGTAGAATTTTACCTGTGTAAATCAATAGTGGAACTCTCAACTTATCTAAAATTTTGTTTTTATAGTTTTCGATAGAATTTTGATAACTATCCCTTAATATGTCAAAATTATTTCGTGCAAATTCCATTTTATTATGCTTTTGTAGCAAGGTAAAAATTTCTTCTTTTAACGCTGAAATTTCACTGTTTTGTAGACAGGAAAACTTGTAACCTATAAATTTTTTCTTATTTGCAACGAAAGTATCATTCCATAAATGCACTTGCTCTATTTCAAACAGGTATTCATTATTATTAAAGAGTAGTTCGAAATTATGCTTTTTTAAATCAAAAGTAAATTCATTCGAAGTGTATTTTTCAGTTTTAGTATTTAATATTGTTCTGATTTCTGCAATTTGATTTTCGTAGCTAAAGTTAATCCAAGATTTTTCTTGTAAAATATATTTACTTATATCTAAAACATCTTTTTTGAGTTGCTCTGTTTTTAAGAATTTCTCATTATTTGTAATTTCTAATTGGATTCTTCGTACTGCATCAGAGTCTATACCTTCCAATGTATTTTTTATAACTTTCGTATCTTTTGAAAGCAGTTCAATTATTTTGTTTTTACATTGGGTGATTAATGCTAAATTTTCGCTTTGTGAGCCATTAAGTTTTTCTGTTAAGGCACTGTATGCGGCTTCTAACAGTGAATTATTACTATATTCAAATCCGCAATACGGACAGTTGACATTATCTTTATTTGAAGCATCTAATTCATGTAATTTCAACCGAGCTGTAATTATTTCATTAATTGTTTTTTGATTTGCATTTATTGTCTTTGTCAGCTCATTGATATGACAGATTAATCCATCAATTTCATCAATATTAAAAAGAAGTTGTTGTTCAAAAAGTTCTTTTAATTTTTCTAATTGTTTCTTTTGATAATGCTTTACATCAAATTCTTTTGTGAAAAAATCACTATTTTTGAAAATCTCAATCAGTTTTTTATTATAATCAATTTCTCTTTGAATTGCTATAATGTCTATTTCGTCTGCATTAATTTTGTTAAAATACTTGATAAAATTTTTAATTGCTTCACTATTATTTATGAGAGATTCAATTTTACAGTTTGATAAATATTTTTTATAGTCCTGAATATTTTTGTTAATGCAAACCAAGCTATCGATTTCGTTATAAAAGTTTTCAATGTCTTTTTGCGTTTTATTTGAAAAATTAATATCTTCTAAATCCCATGTTTTAATTTCTTGATTATCCGGATACTTCAGCAACTTAGCATATTCTACTTTTTCAAGATTTTCTGTATTTGATTCATTTTTGCTTTTTAGTAATTTTAATTTACTATTTAATTCCGTTCTAATTTTAGAAATTTCATCGTTTATAATAACGCCAGATTTGATTTTTGAGCCACCAATTAACTGTTTACCTATTTTTTCTTTATGTTGTTCAACATCTTCTAATTGTAACAATCCATTCATGCTATCTTTTCGATTATTAATGGAATTTTTCAAAAAATGAACTGATTCAGCTTGTGAAACATAATAATAAACATTAAAATGTTCCTTAATATATTTTACACATTCGAACGAATCTAAATTTTCATGCCATAAATCAACGGTTTTCAAAAACAAATCAAATTGATCTGTATCTAAATCACCTTCAACATAAGTGAATGTTAAAGAAGAGCTGATTGTCAACTTGGTTATGTTGCTAATTTTAGCGACTATTGTTATTTTATTATAAGCTTCATTAACTAAAGTCAATACTAAATAACCTAATTTTTCTGCATTGTTTAATAATATATTACTCCCTAAGTTTGTTCGTTGATCTTCAATCTCAATTTTTAATCTTGTAATTTTATTTGTGAAAATCAATTCTATTGCATCGAAAAATGTTGTTTTTCCAAATCCATTGGGTCCTGATAATATTGTTGGATTAGCATTATAATTAAAACGAAATTCATAAAATTTCTTATCATCAAAGCACTTGAAATTTTTAAGTTTTAAACACTCAATTTTAAAACTCATAGTTTTACCCCTTTCAATTCTTTTACAAGCAGCTTTTCTAATTCATCAGAAGTTAAAGTGACTTCGTCTACAATATTATAAATTTTATCAATTGATAATTCATCTTCGAAAAGCAACTCATGGAAAGGTTTAACTTCATGACTTAGATTACTCTCAATAGTTTTCATTATTGGTTCAGGTGCTGATTCTGCGTTGAAATCATATTGTAAAAACGGCAGTTTAGAAAACATTCTTACAACTAAACCATAATTATTATCTAAATTGTTCTGTTCAAGTAAGTTGAAGTAGTCGTCTTTATTATCAACCATATCGTTCAAAGCACTTACAACCGTCTTTTCAGGGAATTGACTTAGTGATAAGTTAAGATTACATATTTGATCTCCTGTGTACGGAAGAACATATCGCTTAAAATAATTTGGGGATTCTTCAATAGAATAAACCAAATTTCTGTAGTTGTTTATTCTTGATATATCATTAAATAACATCAAATAAATCGCTGATGTATTCTTATCGAGTTGACTTGCTTCCTGTGTATCATCGAATAAGTTTTTAATTTCTTCTTTAAGTGATGTGTTCGCACTTTCGGCCTTAGCATATATACGTTCCAGTCTATCCATCGACTGCTTTACAAGTTTTTCATTAGACTCAATTTCACGACAGTCAATAGAGTATATTATGAAATAATTCGCAATTGAGGTATCATTCTTCTTAAAAAAATGAACGTTTTGAACTTCTGGAATCTGTAATTCAACATAACCATAATGCTCAAATATATTATTAATTATTTTATACATTGTTGCACAACTCCTCTTCAGCCTTGTCTTTACTGATAATTCTCATAATTTTAGATTTTGTAAAATTGATTTTTTGACGTTCAAAAGAATCAGTAGATATTTCGCTAATATCCTTAAATTCATTTTCTCCTATAACATTAAATCCTATTTGGTTATATCTAAATTTATTCTCATTTAACCTGTCAGTTATTAATACATCACTTTCATAAATTAAAAATTTGTCCACATTAAAGATTTCGCTTTCTTTTTGGATTTGTTCTAGAAAATCATCAAAATATTCATTTTCATCTAATGTTAGTCGGTAAAATTTGTCCGATTTTTCAGCTAAAAATACATTATTGTTGAAATATTTAAGAGTATCAATTTTTTTAATTAATACAAATAACAAATTTCTTATCAATTGGCTTTGAGGTATATTATTTTTAGGAGTTCTCAGTAAAAGTTTGTATAGCAGATCTTTAATTTTTTCATAATCAAGGCATTCAATTAATCTGATTTGTGAATAAAGATTGCAACTATTATTATCTGAGCAAGAATTACAATTTTCACTTGAACATAATGATCTTCTGGTGTTTGGATAATTATTAAATTCATCTATTATGAGTTTGAAAAGCTCATAATATTGATATTCAACAGTGTTACTGTTTTCTTTATGGTTAAAAATAATTATTTCATACATTGTCTTAAATGCAATTATACAACTATTTTTGTCTTGTTTTGTATTCGCAAGTCTTATGGACTCCTTCATTTTTAACAGCATTTGATCATATACAAATCTAAAATACAAATCATTATAATAGATTTGTCCGCCAGGATTAACTACTTTTAGCATTTCACCAATTATTGAACATGTACTTTTTATGACACTATTTGAATCAATAAATTTGTCATTAAATTCTTCAAAGTAGTCAAAATCACTTTTACCAGCTAACTTACTTTTATACGTGCTAAGTTCCATTTTTACTTGACTGATACAATCTTTGACATTTGTTTTTGATTTATTGCCCTTACAGACATAATTTAAAATTTTATAGTGACTTCCTTTTTCAGTGTTATATGTTATTTTGTTTATTAATATATATTTCGATGCTAAAGATTTATATTCGGAACTGTTCTTGGGTATTTTTTTCTTTTTTTTTGTTTCTTTCATAGTAACAATTGCAGCAAATTCTTCTTTTGTGATTACTTCTTTTTCAAATTCGATAAATAAATTATCAATTGTATTTAAAGTTGTTTCAATAAATCCTACTGGTAGTTTTACACTTGGATTTATATGATAATATCCTTTTGTTGCATTATATTGTAACAGTGATATTATGAAGCTAAACATATCATTGGATTCTATTGTAAAATTACCTTCCTTAACTTGATGCATACTTAAATAGCAATTATCTTTAATTATTGAAAAGTCTTCTGCACCTTCTATTGAAAGAATATATGAATTGATGCTATTAATATTCCCACTTCTAACTAAATCCCAAATACTACTTACAGTTATATAAAGTGCAATATGCCCTTGATATTCAAAACCTTCCCATGAAGGGATTGCGCTAAACGGCGATATTATCAATTTCATTTCCTCCAAACAAAATATGTAAATATTAATAAATAAGTTTCCTATTATTGCCAATATAAGTATTAAACCCTCAAAAATAAAACACACAAAGCCAAACACACGGCGGTTCAATACTTGTAAAATCAACCCTATGCTTTTTATGCGCAGGAATCAAGACAGTATCACCTGATTTGAGGTTAATGCTCACATCCTCATACGATATAACTGCTTCACCTTGAAGTAAAGTAACAAATTCATTCTCATCCTGATCGTACCAAAACCCGTCAGGAGAAGTTTGTCCGGATGAAACAATTCGTTCTATCCTGACATTCTTACTCTCAGCTAATACTGTAGTCAACTCTTCCGAGTTTGGAATTTTTTCTATATTAAATAAATTCATATAATCCTCATAATTGTGTAGGATAGAAAATTTATTCTATCCACTACCTTTTTAACAAATAATTATTTTATATTATACCATATTTCTACATAAAGTGCAACCATTTTAACAATTTTCATTATATATTTAAGCTTAAATTTTCATACCTATAATCGAGTAGGAGGGAAAATTAAATAATTCCCCCGACCTCTCACACCACCGTGCATACGGTTCCGTACACGGCGGTTCCTTAGTTTTCACGAACTTTCACAAATTCGTGATGGTAGTGTTGTTTTCAGTTATCTTACAATCACTAAGCACTCCTACATATTCTTTCTTTTCTGAAGATACCTTTTGTAGGTAGTCTGTATTCAGTTTTCTGCTATTATTGTTTTTGCCAGTAACTTTCATTTACTACTATCCTCCTAAAGTTCAGCCCTTCACAGATAGTCTTACGACCACCTCCTACTATGGCTTCTGCTGACTTCTCATAGTTCGTTGTTACTACAGATACTACATTTTTTTGTTAAGTTAATGTTTTAATATCCATCTATGAGACCTCCCCAGGTAAGAACACACTCTTCCACTTCATATATCTGCCACATTTACATTAGTTAATTCCGAGTAGTTATTGGACTTCAACTTGTTTGGCAGTCTTATCCTTAACTAATGCCTGATGTGATTTCTATTCGTCAGACCGAAGTTTTGCCTACACCTTCCTTCAGATTTCGCCTCACGACGAACACCCTTGGTGTTCAGCTATATCTTTCCCACTACTAGGGAAGATTAGGGACTTTAACCCTTTAGAGTGTGCCCATGCTGGGCACACCAAAAAAAACAGTGATATCGTGAAAAGTCCACAATATCACTGTTTTCCTAATTACCTGTCATTTTCATCTTCCAGCCTGCCAATCGCATTAATTTCATAAGCATAATCAAGCCTTTCGTTTATAAGCTTGTCACCAAGCGTAACTACACTTCTGAACATATCCGAACGTACTGGAAGAACCATTTTAATTTCTTCAAGCACCTCAATTGTTTGTGCTTTATCCCTGCATCCTAATGACTGCAAAAGCGTTCTTTCTTCATGTGTAAGCACACTGTTCATAGTAAACATATATAATACCTCCGTCATAATTTAAGTTTCTTTGGTTTTGATTTTTCTGACTTTTCTTGCATATTAACAGCTTTATCAGCTAATACTTCCTTATTCTGAACAGGATGAGCAAACTCTTTCAAAGGCTTGAATCCAAAGCTATCAACGAAATATGGCTTTTTATCAAGTATAACAACATCGCTCACAGAAAGACTATGTCCCTTGAAATCATCAGGATGATCAGTATTGAATTTCTGATAAATTGACTCCAGCTTATTCCCTATGTCTTTGCTGTATGACTGAAGAATTGACACTGGTGCTTCATAAACCTTATCGTAATTATTAAAATCCACTTTTCTGTCATTTTTAGTAAGGTGTTCATAATTTTCAAAACGAATATCACGATATTCATCACCACTTTTTATCTGATAAATCTCAAATTTTGGGTCATTGAGTTCATCAAGACTTTTCCTGCATTCATCATAATTACCCTGTGCCATAATTCTGCCGATTGCATAGGTGTCAGCATTTTCATTTTTTATGTACTCTTGAACAAAATGTGTTTTGTCAGCAGAAACATTCTTATCAGTATTCAGCCTTATCCTATAAATAACATCAGGTTCAATTTCTGATTTTGACAGTGACTTAAACATATCAATAGCCTTTTCATCAAGAGTTTGCGGATGAACAAATTCACAACGCACACTGTCTTTTTTAGTATCATATATTTCAAGCAAAGCTTTTTTTGCCTCTGCAACTGTCGCAATATTTGGCTTAACAACATCAACAAGACCATCAGCCCCAAGTGTAACAACCGCAAATTTCCTGTCATTCATCTGACGTACAGCATAAATTCCTACTGGCTTTTCTGTGATACCTGCCACTTGTTTACGCTCATCAAGCTTTTCCTTTGCTGCATTAAAAGCAGAAGCATTTTCAGGTGAATAGGTTTTCTCCGTGAGTAAATCATATTCCTGCCTTGTTACATCAATTTGCCCTGTTTTACCCTCTATATCAACGTATGTAGCATTGATTTTAGTTACCTTAGCATAAAAATCCTTTGCATTTAACTCTGAAAACTTTTGTTCCCGATCATAGCTTTCATTATCAATCCAACCAATACTGTCAACAAAATATTCATTTACAGAAGAATTATAATATTTCGTTTCGGGAATTCCCCTGTAATCATCCCGAAGCTCAACACGCTCTGTCGAGAGCAGAAACTTATCATCATAAATAGATGAAAGCTTGGACTTTTCAATTTCAGGCTGTGATTTTTTGAGTTCCTTTTCCCTATCAATAAGTTTTTCATATAAATGATTGAGCATTACAGGATGCATTTCTGTCAGGAATTTCAGCCGCATATCATCATCAGCAAATGAAAACCCAGCAGCCCTGTCCTTGACCTCACGAGTAAAACGTCTATCATGATTTTTAAGTTGTATTGTTGCGGCAATGGTGTACATTGTACGTTCAATACCAAACTGTTCCTCAAGTTCCTTTACAAGACCCTTTAAATTACGGTTTTCATACTCCTTAGAAAGATTACCGTCAATAAATTTAGTACAAGCTTTTGAAGCAGTGATACTATTCCGAAATCCATCAAGGTTATTATTTTGTTTTGCAATAAGAAATGACTGTGTACAAATTGGAATATCCTTGAAAGATACAAATTTTTCAGGCTGTTTTTCTGGTATAACAATCTTTTCAATCTGAACAGATGACTGCTCCTTATGCTTTACATAGCTTTCTTTTACCTTTGCAACAGCATTTTCATATAAAGGAATATCCGCCTTATTTATTGTAATGGTGGTGACTGTGCCTTTTTTAACCCCACTGAATTTAACGCCATCTTCATCAAGCTGTTTTGCGACATTATTAGCATGGCGATTTTTCAAATTAGAATAATACTGCAATTCTTCCTTTGAGCCAAGCTCATTATAAGGGGTATTCCCTATAATATTTGGATTTATAGGCTTTACATCATCTTTTTTCTCCTGAGTATTATTTGGCGTAACCCCTTTGTCAAAATCAAGCTGAGCAGAATATTGAAACTCATTGAGATAAAAACGACTGTCAGGTAAAGCATTTTCGATCTGTTCTCTGTTTTCTGTGCGAACACCATCAATAAATACATCTAAATCCTTATCCCACATTTCAAGTGCAATATCTTCTGAAACTGGAATTAAATCACTGTTTTGTTCATGAGCAACATCTCTGCTCTGTTCTTTTTCAATACCGAAAAAGCCGTTAAAACTTTCAATATCTAAACGTTTCAAAGCCTGTCCCTCAGTGTTATCAGGATACAATAGAAACACTGCCTCTCCCCTGTCAAACGCCGCTAATGCTTTATCCTTTGTATCAATAGGATTCATGTATGTAAAATCATAACCATAGCTGTCACGCTGTTTTTGAATTGATTCCATATCAGCAACAAGCTTGACAGTTTCTTCAATATCAGGCGTATCCCCAGCAAAATCAAGAATTTTCTTCGTATCCTCAATACTAAACTGAACACCTCTGTCAGAACAATCCTCAATAAGAAATTCTGCTTTCTGAATATTATTAAGCTCCGTATCAGAAAGCTTTTCTTGGGTAGAAAGACCACGCTTTTGAAGCTTTAAAAGCTCCGATTCAATTTCAGAAGAAATTTTCTTTGCCGCCATCTGAATTTCCTGCAAAGCATTTTTTAACTGCTCTAATTGTTTTCCTGCACTCCATGTCGCAATATATGGAAAAGAATATTCAGAAGTGTCCATTCCAAACCTTTCAGCAACGATAAATGCAACTGATTCAGCCTGCACCTCTTTTTCATTACGTGGAGATTTTGCTGTAACTATTTTTTTATTCGGGTCATGTAATAGATTATGTGCTGTTTCATGAAAGGCAGTTTTGAGTGTTTGTGTATCGCTCATACCAGATTTTATAACAATCTGATTTTTTGCGGAACTGTAATACCCTTTAGCACCGCCTTTAATATCCTTGAATTCAATGTCTATACCAGTTACCCTTTTTAATGCTTCAAACACAGCTTCTTTTCGTGCGGTATCAATATCGCCTGTGAGTTCAGTAACAGGGTCAGGAATTTCCTTGCCCGATGTTTGTGAAACATCAAAAACATAGACTTTTTTAAAAGAAAGTCCTGTGAGAGGTTTTTCAATCGTTTCTGTTTTTTCAGTACCATCCTCATTAAAAAGCTTATTGCCGAACTCATCCGTTGCAGGCTTGTCTATTTCAAGAATTTGATTTGTTTTATATGCAACAGGTGCAAGAATAGAAATACCAGTCTGTCCCTTTTCAACCTGTCTGCCAAGCTCTTTCCATTTACCATATGCCGCAACAAGTGTTGCATCAGGCTTTTGCATATTAATAAGCATTGTATTTCGTGCAGAATAATCTGTAAATTTTGAAGCAAACTTCAAATATTCCTTATACTTTTCCGATTGAAATACCGCTGATACACCCTCATCAATTCGCTTGACCATTTCATCAATATCAGACTGCTTTTTATCGTTATATGCCGATTTTTCTTCGACTGTGAATTCTTTTTTGTATGCCATGTTTTAATCCTCCTTTTTTGAATTAATATATTTTGCATTGACTTTGCGTATAAATTGTGATACAATGTAACCATAATAAGAATGAAAGGGACGTGATTATTATGGCAAAATCTGAAACACTGCATATTCGTGTAAATGAAGCCGTTAAAGAAAACGCCGAAGAAACACTCGGAATGCTCGGCATTACCATATCTGAGGCTGTAAATATGTTCCTATGTCAAGTAAATCTGACTGGCGGTTTACCTTTTGAAGTCAAACTTCCTGCACCTGAGCGTGTTATGGTTCGCAGTAAGGATGAACTATTTCAAAAGCTCCGTGAAGGCGAAGATGATATTCTTGCCGGCAGAACCTCTGACATAAAAGAAGTATTTGGCAGACTGAGAGAAGAATATGGCATATAACATTAAAATCACACAAAGCTTTGAAGATGACCTTGCTGCTGTATTGGAGTATATATCACAAAAGCTATATAATTCTGATGCAGCAAGGCGGCTTCTTATAAATGCTGAGGAAAAAATTTCTTTAATCGGTGAAAATCCTCTGCTTTATCCGTTATATCATGATGATACGCTTTCTGAAAAAGGTTATCATTATGTGCCTGTCGCAAACTATCTGATTTTTTACAGAATTGACGAATCTAATAAAACAATTTTTATTACACGATTTCTTTATGGCGGTCAAAACATATCAACAATTATCTAATGCTCCGTATTTCGGAGCATTTTATCTTGATTTATGCTTTGGTTTTATCGCCTGTTCCTGCTTCTGCTCTAAAACAGGCTCAATTTTCGTAATAGAGTGCTCCTTTGCCTCTCTGTCAAGTGAAATCTGAATTCTGTCGGCTGTTTCATGAAGAGCAATTTCAATATCCTCACGCCCTGATAATTCACCGTTACTGCACCACTGCTCAAAAATATCGTCAAGAGTGTTTTTTGATGACATCAAAGCCGAATACTGCTCTGGTGTAAGATATGGCGTGTTTTCCTGACAATAATTCACTATTTCTTCCTTTGTAACAATTGCGTATGCAGAAGATATAATTTTATCAGGCGGTTCATGCTTAACATCTTCAATAAAGGCTTTGAACTCACTGTTCAGCTTGTTATATAATTCCACACTGTTACGCTCCAGAACAAAATCATTATACATACTTTCAAGCCAATTGCCGGAATAATTATTGATATTTGTACCTTGCAGTGAATCCTTTAATTCTCCCCAATCAGGTTCTTTCATAAGGTCGTTTACTGTTAATGCAAGCGATTTATCTGTAACAAAAACTGCCGCATTATTATCAAGTGCTTCTTTTAGATTTACCACATCATAACAATAATTGAAACCCTCACAGGCTCTCAAATTGGTTCCAATATCATAGAGTTCTTCAGCTACCTTATCGCTTACAGAAAGACTTGAATAATCAGTTGGATAGAATGCACCTGATTTTACATAATCAATAGCTTTTAAATAACTGCAATCCTCATAATTTACAGCAGTCAAACATTTTGTTGCTGTTGTGTGATGAATGCCATCTTCAATGCTTTTAATAAAATCATCAATATACTTTTCATTTTCGATTGTATAGAAAGAACAATCAATAATTTTTACTAAATCATTGCTATCAATTGTTCCGTTTGAATACGTATCCATAACCTTATTTACTGTATGCACAGAAAACTTGATGTCTGCAAGTTTCTGTGCATATTCTTTTTTAAAATCTGCCATTACCGACAGGGATATATCGGAATATCCCTGCGTAATAACCTTGCGGAGCTGTTCAGGGCGTAAAGCCTCTGACAGCTGTTCTATGCTTTCATCTCTGTTTCTGATATACATAAAATCATCTCCTCATCTTATTAAATGTCGGTTTTGCCTTATCAAACTGTGGTGACGGCGGTTTATCCATATTTGACACTGGGCTTGTCCTTTCAGCACTTACCATAGAAACTGGCATAGAAACCACTACACTAGCTGAATGAACAGGTTCCTTTTTGATAGGCTCGTCCGCTGACGGAATATCTGAAACTGGGATTGGCTCATCATCGTCATTAATATGATTTTTACTAAGCTGTTCATTTACAACCTCAAGCCTTCTTGTCATATTTTCTAGTTCTGTTGCACGTTCAAAAGGCTTTGATACATTTGATTTTGCTTCCTCTAGGTCAGCCTTTGCCTTATCAAGACTTGCAGAAAACTGCTGTATTTTCTGATTTATTTGAATACCTGCAAGATTTTCTATACGGCGAACATTACCAACGTTATTACCCAAAGAAACCTCTGAAGTGTATTTTAGATTGCCCTGCAATACTGCAACACATGGTGTTCCTGTCTGAAAAAGATTGCTGTTTGCTGGATTTTTCTCAATGGAAATATCAAAGCCGAAATATCTGCCAAGCTTGACATTTTCATTTGTTGTCGAACACTTTATAATTGCCTTTTCGATTTCATCACCAGCGTCTGGACGTTCATAAAACACTTTTGCATTTATAGTCATCTTAAAATCAGAATTATCGGGGTGCTGTTCCTGAAAAGCTTTCAAATCACTACTTGCTTTTTGAAGTAAATCAGCATAATTGTCAATCATCTGAGGCAACTTTCTTTCAGCCAATTCCTGCATTTTAAATGCAGATTTTTTATGCTCTGATTCAAGAGTTTTAAGCATTGCAATATCATTATCAAGCTGAATTTTTTCCTTTATAAGAGGATTTCCGCTTGCAATAGCCTGCATCTGTGAATATGTAAGAACCATCTCATCCACGTCTTCGGAAACACGCACAGGGTCTTTTGAAGTCATAATCTGATTGATAAATTTTGCTTTGTTGGTGATAATTCCCATCATATACGAATCGAAGGTTTCTTCCGTCAAATAGTGATAAATACCGACTTCATCAAAATTGTTGCCCTGACGAATACCTCTGCCGTCCTGCTGGACAAGATCACTTGGCTTCCACGGAATATCCAAATGATGGATAGCACAAATTCTATCCTGAATATTTGCCCCTGTCCCTAATTTACTGGTACTTGCAAGGATAAACCTCTTTTCACCTTTGCGTAGTTCATCAAACATTTCAACTCTTGCCTTATCTGTTTTAGCATCACCTGCAAAACAAATTTCCTCACGTGGAATTCCTCTGTTTACTAGGTCAGCCTTAATTGCTTCATATACAGAAAAATGCTCGGCATCTTCATTAATTGCAATATCACAAAAAACAATCTGAACACCTTTCTGCTCCATTGTGTCATGGTAATTCTGTTCAAGATTATCTAGCAGTTTCATAACCTTGCTGTCAGGAGTAGGCTCTGTATTATGGAAAATACATCTGCTGTCAAGCCCTAGAAGCCTTGCTTCATGCGTGATACGAAGCATATTATCAATGCTTGGGTCTATGTTTCCGTTATGAATAGCCTCAGAACGTGCAGCAAGCTCTTTCATATATGCTCTTTGTCTGTCATCAGGCTTTGCTGTAACAACAATAGGTTCACCTGTTTTTAGCTTTGGAACAGGAAGCTTTATCATGTCAGGGGTTTGAATATCTGCAAATTCCTTATACATCTGCATAAGTTCCGGAATGTTTACAAACTTAGAAAAACGATTTTTCATCTGAAAGCCATTTCCAGCAGGCTTGATTTCAAGCTGTGATACTACCTCTCCAAAGGTTGAAGCCCAATCATCAAAGGTCTGTAAATCAGCCTTTTTAAGTAAATCAGGACGTAAGTATCTTTGCATAACGTAAAATTCTACCATGCTATTGCTCACAGTGGTTCCTATATTCACACTCTAATAAGTCAAACAAATTCCGATTTTGCGTTGTTTAGTAAAAAAAGCATATGAGGAAACATAAAAATACGTTTCCTCATATGCTCAATAGATAAATTTAAATCTTAATATATCTTGAAAATATTATCAAGATACATTATTCCTGAAGTTGTTTTAAAAATTTTATTTCTGAAGCTTTTAACTGCTTCGGCTGACATATTGTCCTCATATGCATTTACGAGAAAATCAGCTTCAACAAGTATCTGATAATCTATTGCATTAATATCTGTATATGTATGATGATGTGCAATAAGCCAGCAAACCCGTTCTATTATTTCCGTCTGAACGTCTAAACTCTTAAGAAGCTCTTTTGCTTCGGGTGGCCCCTCTGTTTGTTGATAACTGCCCGCAGAACTGCCCCATTTTGACTCACTGTTCTTTATTCCTATATCATGAGTCAGTGCTGTAATTTCAAGAATATGCTGTGTTTCCTTATCTATATTTTCATTTTCTCCTATTGCTTTGGCAAATCCGTAAACTTTAAGGAAATGACTTATCCGTTTTGGATTTCCCGAATAGTACATTATCATAGCGTTAAGAACCTTAGCTATACTGCTCATTTAATAGTCCCCCATTTTTACAATTCATTTATATTCAATAAATCAAGTCCACCTGTTAAATCATAAAATAACAGGCGGACTATATTTATATATTAAGCCATGAACATTTCAATATCTGAATCAACTTCGCCTATTCCTGCAAGTCCAAAAATTATTACATTCCTATTCAACAGTTATAACAGACACAGGACAACCATCTCTTGCTTCTAATGCTGAATTCTCTGCATCTAATGGTATAGTTTCAACATAAACTTCAGCTGGACCATCACCCATACGAAATACTTCTGGACATATAGACGCACAAAGCCCACAGGAAATACAGCCATCTCTATCAATTTCTGCTTTCATTTCATTCACTCCTTCATATTTTTAAATTTTTGGAGCTGGTGCTTTTACAACAATAAGCTCCAATGTTTCATTATGCAAATTCTTTACATTCATCTTCGTTTGAAACGGTATTTTTAATAAAGTACCTGCCTCATACTCATGGATATCCTGATCGTTAAGCCCTATTGAAAGCATTCCTCTAATAACCGTCATATAAACGTTTGAATTAGAAAAATGTTCTGGAAGCCCTTCATCTTTATTAAAAACCATGTGAAGATAATGTACATTTTCGTCAAATACAACTTTCTCAACAGCCTTTTCATTGCCTTTAGCCAGTTCAAATATCTGTTCAATCATATTTAATACCTCCAATTCTATTATTGTTTCAATATATTTTGCAATTAATACTACATTGATTTATATTTATTATACTGTTAAGTCTTATAAAAGTATGTTGTAAATACAACAACATAACCTATTATTTTTTTAGTATAATAAATAACTTCACATCTGCTTTAATACTGTTATTTTTCGGTTATCAATACTGATAACGCCGTCAAGCTGCATTTTTTTCATTTCTCTGAAAAGTGAAGGACGCTGAACTCCAAGATAATCGGCAAATTCTTTTTTACTGAAAGGCAAATGCACTGTCTGCGAATGTTGAGTAATTGACTGCTGTATTAAATACTCAATAATATTCTGGCGAAGTGTTTTTCTTGAAAACATGGCAATCTTATGATTAAGTCCAAGTGAATTCTGCGATAATGATTTTACATATGACATTACAAAATCATAATTGTGAAGTAATATTTCTACAGTTGTTTTCTCTATATGGATAAGCTTACATTCGGATGAACAATATATGTTAAGAGGGTAGCTATTATTGACGGCAAATAACAGATTTGCACCAATAATACTATCTTTTTTAAATTCAAACATCATTGTTGAAGAACCACTTTCGGTAAGAGAATAAGCAGTAAGGCTACCCGCAACTACGATATCAAGAGAATTGCAGGAACTGCCTTGATTATATAATGTTTCACCCTTTGCATACTTTTTAATTATGATTTTACCTTGAGAAACCAGTGGCTCGATACCATTAACGGATTTCATTATTGGAACAGAATTAATAAAATCAATATCTTTCATACTATACCACCTTTTTTATATTATATCAAAAAGAAACATCGGTGTCTATCATATTATTGATATATCAGTTATAATCTGATTAATCAATAACAAAGGGGGCTTTTATATGGATATATTCACTATAGCAATCTGGATAGGAACAATTATTTTTCTTATTTTTTCTATGGTAAAAAACAAAGAAAAAACAAAAATGGCACTAAAAATGGCATTTGGTATGGGCAAAAATATGATTCTTAGTATATTGTCAATTATTTTACTAATAGGTCTTGTTTTGGCATTGCTTCCGCCTGAACAAATTGCTGAATTTGTTGAAAAGCAAAATGTCCTAGTTGCTACTATTGCATCAGCAATATTTGGAACAATTACTCTCATTCCTGCTTTCATAGCATTTCCTCTTGTCGGAACACTTGTTGATGCAGGTGTTGAAATTGTCCCTGCTGTTGCTTTTTTAACAACGTTAACTATGGTTGGAATTGTAACATTTCCACTTGAAAAGAAAGAATTCGGAATGAAATTTACAATTGTCAGAAATGGACTTAGCTTTATATTTGCTATAATTATAGCACTTGTTATGGGGGTGATAATATGACAAAGATTACAAAAATGATTAAAGAAAATTTATTTACAGCAATAAATATTATTGCTTATGCATTAATATTTATTCTTAAACCCGAAACTGGTATCACTGCAGTAGTCAACAGTGGGTACTATTTAAAAGAAATGCTTATGATTATGCCCGTTATTTTTGTTCTGACAGCCTTGCTTGATATATGGGTGCCAAAAGAAACTATAATGAAGTATCTTGGCAGACAATCAAAATTTAAAGGTATTATTTTATCATTCCTTCTAGGAGGAATATCTGCCGGACCTATTTATGCAGCTTTTCCAGTATGTATTATGCTGCATAAAAAAGGCGCATCAATAAAAAACATCGTTATAATACTTAGCTCCTGGGCAGTTATAAAAATTCCTATGCTTTTAAATGAAGTTAAATTTCTAGGAATTAAATTCATGGCAGTTCGTTGGCTTCTCACTGTTATTGCTATTGTTGTTTTTTCGTGGATAGCTTCAAAGATTGTCAAAGATGAAGATTTACCAAGTGAACCCACATCTGAACCGGAAGGTGTAATAATAAACCGAAATGCCTGCATGGGTTGTTCCCTGTGCGTAAAGAATTATCCTGAACTTTTTGAAATAAGCAGCAAAAAGGCACAAGTTAAAAAATACGATTTCATTCTTGATGATGAAAAACTTAATAAAGCCATTAATAATTGTCCTGTTAAAGCCATTCATTATAACAACAAATAAATTTATTTAAATGCGTTCCTACAATCTAAAATTGGTAAAAAGCTATGGCATAAGAGTCATAGCTTTTTTACTGTTATGATATGATTAATGTGTAAAGTCAATATAATTTATATTTGATGGCAAATCATTCTGTATGACTTCTTTCATTTTCTTTGCAAATGGGCAAGGATATCCAATAGGATTGCCTTTTTGGATGCATGAGGCAAAAACTATAGTATCTGCACCACGCTTTACAAGTTCTCTTGCTCGGAGAAACGCCCTTTTTCCAGGACAACCACCACAGTTTATAAATCCAATAATTTCAATGTCTTCTTGAATGTTCTCAAAGCCACCCTTTTTCTCACGTATCATTTTAAAATCAGTTGTACCTGGGCAGTAATCTTCAGTTTGCATGCACCTAATAATACCAACTTTCATTAAATCACTCTTATTTATATGAATTTTGAAAACTTGCATTTTTATTATATCATGAATTCTGTTAAAAATCAACAAGCTTTACAGCTACATCTCTTGCTTTTTACGCCAAACTTATCTAAATCTGTAATATAGTTTTTCCTGTTAACGTATTCCACCTGATACAAACATTGTTTGCCTCAGCTCAAACATATAAAACATCTAACCTGAGGCATATAATATATGCTTCAGCTATCTTAAATGGGTTGATACCCCGTAAACAATCCTTACGTGGTATCTGAGCCAAATTTAAATCAGCTTGTTTCTCAATCACGAGAAGCAGGCTATTTTTTTGTCCCTCCTTATGAGAGCAGTTGAAATTTTATCAATTATGTTATAAAAATCAGTCCTATCTTTATGCATCTGCACAAACTTTGAAAAAGCAGTCCGACAAAAATGCCTTACAGTGTCCTATATTACCGAGATGGCAAATTGCATAACGTGGCTTACCTAAAAAGACTATTTTGCTGTGTAAAATCACAAATTTTCAGATTCACTACTAAAAAACAGGCTCTGAGTGTCCTTAAGGTATGAGGAAGCAAAACATACAAGCAGTTATCATAATTTATGTTCATTTTTATGCAATTAAGAGAACCTACAAAAAACTTTTTAAAACTGACCATAAAAAACAGCACATTTTGTCCTAACGAGTGAAGGAGCAGATTCTTTATATAGTTTAAACAAGAAACAAATCATATTTTATGCAGTCTTACAAAGTTATAAAAAGACAGCTCAAATAATTCACATTTTAAGCTGATTTTGTAGGTACTTATGAGAAACGCTTTTTAAATGCTCTCTCAAAATCAAATTACAGGAGGTCAAAACAAATGACAATCAAACAAAAACAGGAACTTATCGCAGAGGTGGTTACGCTCTTGCAGGCAAAGCTTGAAGCTGATGCTGTTCAGTCTGCACCAATTCCAAGCATTCCGCTGAAAGTAGAAATGCTCACTATTAAGGAATGCACTGAGGAAATCAAAGGCTTATCAGAGCATACCATCCGCCAGCTTATAGCACAGGAAAAGCTAACTTACATTCGTACTGGTCAGGGCAAAAAAGGCAAGATACTCGTTTCAAAATCTGCACTAATCAATTACTTTGGAGGTGCTGCATGACAATTTTTGAACAGTTAAAATCAGAGCTGAATATGCTTGATATTGCAAAATTTTATGGTGCTTTGGTTTCATATGGTATGTGCCTTTGTCCGTTCCACAATGAAAAAACGCCATCAATGAAGATTTATGAAAACAATTTCCATTGTTTCGGATGTGGTGAACATGGCGATATGATTGATTTTACAGCTAAATTATTCGGAATTTCATCCGTTGAGGCTGTGAAAAGACTGAACTATAATTTTGGATTACATATTGAAATGGACAAGCCTTTGTCTGCTGAACAGATTACAGAATATCAGCAAAGACAATCAAAACGTATTGCTTATGACCTATGGGAGAAGTCAGCATGGAAAGCACTTACCGATTATTCCAGACTTGTGTATTTTATATTATTTATTTTAAATATAATTATTATATTTATTGCTGGTCTAGGTTATATTACCGCTCAAATTGGTAAAATTATTTTATTTATTTCTGGATTTATAATGATAATAAGTACATTACCACATTTCTTTTCATTACCTGAAAAAACATTTAAAGACGTTTGGGAAAACATCCTGCTATTCCTTGTTATTCCTCTTCCTTTTTTATTTCTAACTAATATATCAACTTTAATTTCTACATCAATTACCAAACTAAAACAAAAAGTGTATTTAGCTACTGAAAGCTTATCAACACCTTTACGAGGTACAAAAAAATACTATGAAGAAAATAAGAGACAATATTTAAAACATATGAAAGAACTTAATTCACAATCCAAAAAAGGATAATACTTAAAACAAATTTAAGTATTATCCCTTTTATTTTATAAACAATAGATTAATAATCATGTGTTCTGGCATCTGAAAGATAATTTTGCATATTTGCATATTCATCTTTAAGTTCCTCAAGAGTCATTTCCTCAACATTTTTACTATAAAGAAAATATTCACGTTTTTCTCTAGCAGCTTTAAATTTTTCTATATAGTATTCTCTGCTTTCTTCCATCATATTTTCCTCCTTGTCAATTATATTTAGTCATTAAAGGATTTTATCATTTCAATAAAGTTCCTTTTAACCTTTGCCGGCTTAACAATTTGAATATCTCCTGCAAACTGAAAAACCCAGCCAAAGAACGTTCTACTAGCACTAACTTCAACAACTGCTTTAAAATAGCCCTTAGTTGATGGCTCTGTATGTACATCAATACCAAAACGGTCTATTACAGATTTCATAACTTCATTTTTGCATTTAAGCGTTACAGTAACATTTTCGTCATCGTACATATGAATTACTTTTTTCGCATATTCTGCAATACTAAAATTATCAGGCTGTGGGATACACCTATTATCAGTTACTTCAACACTATTCATTCTATCCACACGAAAGGTGACAATTTTATTATGTTTTAATGAATAACCTATTATATAATAACGTCCATCCTCCCAAGTCATACCGTAAGGGCTAAACCGATAACGTTCACCATTATTACGTAAAACACGGTTTTTCTGCCCGTCATATTCATAGTAAAGAAAAGTTACTTGCTTGCATCCGCTTATAGCTTCATGACAACGGTCAACTACCTCATATATTTCCTCGTTATCACATTTCATTCTTCTTGTAAGATAAATCTGACGGCAAAGCTTATCGGCATTATTAACACTTGTCAAATCACTAAGCTTCCCTATAAGCTCAGCACTTTTAGACTGTGTAATGAACTGTGATGCTTCAACTGCATCTACAAGGAGCTTTATTTCAGACAGTGAAAACAATGAACTTCTGACATAATATCTATTTTGCGTACTTTTCATGCATACTATATCCATCCCAAAATCAATAAGCTGTTCAATATCTGAAATTACCGTTTTTCGATGAGCAGAAATACCCTGCTTTTCAATCTCGTTAATAATCTGCTGTACAGTCAGAAAATGTTCTATGTCCGTCTGCTCTAGCAGTAATTTTTGAACATATAGTATTCGTGCGTTTTTGTCAGTTGGCATTTGTTTCACCGTCCTTTATATTGGCTATAGTATAGCATAAAATTGTAATTGTGTCTAGTGTACTGACATATCCATATATAAACTAAATGTTATCCAAATCAGGATATAGTGAAATCAATTTAACACGAGCATCTTTAGTAGAAAATTGCCAGTTGACCTTTGCATTACTATTATTTCTATC
>JAEWXO010000023.1 GCA_023458875.1 Bacillota bacterium
TTTAGGAGAAATGTAACTATGTTTAAGAAAAAATCTATAATGTGTATTATAATTATTTTGACACTTACAGTATTTACTTCATGCAACAATAAAAACAATTTACCGATAAATAATGAAAATAAAAACAATATAACACAAAACAAGGATTTCTTATCAGAATACGAAATTAACAATGAAGGGATATTTGATATAAATAAAGTACAATGTTCTTCGTTAGTAGATTTATATAATAACGGATTTGTATTTACTGGAAAAAAGTATAATCTTGAAAATAATTTTATAACACTTTCTAAAAATATTAATGATCTTAATCAAGAAATCACAGAGAATATATTAACAATTGATCAATCTAACATGGTAATTGACACATTAAAAAAATATAAAAATCAAATTTATGTTTTAGCATCATATAACGGTCAGCCCTCTCTCATAGTTTTTGACCTTAATGGTAAAGAAATAACAAGGTTGGATTTAGATTATAACTACACTGACATTCAAGTAAATAATAATATTTATATATTGGATTATGCAAATAGCAAAGTGCACTGTTATTCTTTAAATTTAGAACCTATTTGCAGTTATGATATCAATGTTACATATGATAACGTAAAAATGATTCCAAAAAAATTATGTATTTCAAATCAAAATGATATTTATTGTTTATTAAATAACAAAGCAACTAATGAGTGCAAAATAATAACTGTTGGCGAAACATCAAAAATAATATGCAACAGTATAGATGATTTAGATACAGTTGATGATATGTATGTAAATGGTTCAGGAAATATACTTATATTCGGGAAAAATTCCGAAGACTATTTAGTTGATGAAATAGATCACGACGGAAAAATAATTGACATGTTTGAAATTAGCAGCTGTGATAAAATATATGAAGTATCTTCATCAAATCATATAATATATTCTAATAGTCAGGGATTATATGATTATTTCGGAGATACAGAACAATTACTGATTTCTTCAACAGAATTTAGTGATAAAGAGATTTATTCTTTATCTATTGATAGTGGTGAATTATCAGTTTATCTTAATAATTCAAATTCATATCTTTTTAATGAAAAAATATTTGAAGTCAATGAAAAAGATGAAATTATTTCAGAATATGAAACTAGTTGTTTAATTGACTGTTTTGTACAGAAGGATAAAATATATTATATTGATCAAACTGATGAAAATATTGAAGTTAATATTATTGAAAACGGAGTAGTAAATAAAACAGGTATCTGTTTTGATATAGATGATGTAGCAACATGTAAAATAGGAGTTTTTGAAAATGGAAATATTGTAATCAATACTTTCTCTGAGGTAAATTGTGAAAATACACTTCTTTTTTATAATCGAGAATTTGACAGTATCAAAGAAGTATCAGTAAACGAATATATAGATGATTTTATCAAAGTAAATGGTTCATTATATTTTTCTTCTGATAATCTTATTTATAAAATAAATGATAAACTTGAAATAGAAAAAACAAATATAGATATAGGACAATTTGGCTCAGATCCAGTCTTCTGTTCCGGAAACAGTACTTACGACTTTTTATTTTCAAATAATACAGGATTTTATGGCTATAAGACAAGTGATTCATCATGTGACCTATTAATAAATTACTCAAAGCTAGGAATACTGGAGATAGATGATGCGCTGTTATCTTATGAAAACAAAATATATATTAATTCCATGATGGAAATTCGTTCAGCGCAGAAGGTTAAAAACACCGGATCTTCAACTTCTGAAAAAAAGAATATCACAATATCTTATTTTGATCGCAATGATTATGTAACTGAAAAAGTGTTATTAGATACCATTAAAGAATATAATAAAAAAAATAACGAATACAATATTGAAATAAATAAATATGCTTCAACCTCTGAAAATGATCCAGTTACTTTTTTTGAAAGAGATCTGGTTACAGGAAAAATTCCAGATATTATGATTTTAGATCCATCAATGAATATTGAAACATATATTAAAGATAATCTTTTTACTGATATAAATACTATGATTAACAATGATCCGGAAATAGATCGTGATATGTTTAATACCAATATTCTTGATGCATTTTCATATGACAACAAGCTTTACACAATGCCTTTAAATTATAGTTTTAATTCTATTCAATTATTTGTTGATTATAAGTATAATAGTTTTGATGAGTTAATAGATCAGGTACATAACAACATTGAACCAGGCAAATATGTTTTTAGCAGTGCGACTTTTGCAGATAATATACGTATATTTCTTAATGATAGAACTGACATAAAAAATAATAAACTAAATATAACCGAAGATGATATGAGGCGTTTTATTTCATTTAATAAAAACTATTGTGAAGTTGGATATATAGATAATGCTCAATATGTGGAAAAGCCTCAGTTTATGATACCGCTTTGGTTTAATGATCCTTTGTCATTTTATCAGATTGCAAGTAACTATGATAGAGAACTGATTGTAGGATATTCAGATGTAAGTGGTGTAGTATGTCCTCAATTAGCGATATCTGTTACAGAACATTCACCTTATAAAGAAGCCGCATGGGAATTTATAAAACAGTTGTTTGATAAATCTGATGAGATAAAAAAATATAGTGGATCTAATGATGTATCAATATTAAAAAAGTACGCTGTCAAGCCTGACACAGCTGAAATTCCGCAAAATTATATTGATGAATATAATAGACTGGTTGAAGGCAAATGGGTAAGTGATTATTATAATAAAGATATATTACAACTCATAATATCAGAATTAAAAATTCAAGATAATCTGACAGATGAAGAAAAGAGTAAAGTTATTTTAAATAAATTAGAAAAATATTATGCTGAAAGCAGATAAAATCAATATATCCAGTAATAATCAAGCATAATTTAAAACTATAGCACTTCAGATATAGAAAATTCTGAAGTGCTATAACCACTTAATAACAAACTACCAATGTCAAATTAAACGGATCAGATGTTTTTTTATGGATATTGATCTGATGCGTTTGCAACATATATTTATAAAAAAGTTCATTGTTCCGAACGTAGTTTTTTTAATGCCGGATTGTCAATTATTTCATGCGTTTACCATGGAAAAATAAACACTCGCTATTGACAAAACGCTATTTCTAAGATAAAATATAAATATGTGTATTTTCATTGTAATTTTGCACGGATAGTTTAAGACAGCTTTTTGCAAAGTTATTTTCAGGATTATAATTTAAAATAAAGGTGGACTATATTAATGGGTTTAATTGAGAAAGTGTTCGGCTCATACAGTAAAAAGGAGCTTATGAGAATAGAGCCTATAAAACAGGCAGTTCTTGATCTTGACGAAGAATATTCAAAATTATCCGAAAAAGAACTCAGGGGAAAGACAAAGCTGTTTAAGGAGAGAGTAGCCGAAGGCGAAAGTCTGGATTCAATTCTTCCTGAAGCTCTTGCTACATGCAGAGAAGCAGCGTTCAGAGTGCTTGGAAAAAAACCTTTTCCGGTTCAGGTTCTTGGTGCTATAGTTCTTCATCAGGGACGTATTGCAGAAATGAAAACAGGTGAAGGTAAAACACTCGTTGCCTGTCTGGCAGCATATCTTAACGCATTATCAGGTAACGGCGTACACGTTGTAACCGTAAACGACTATCTTGCAAAGTTCCAGTCTGAAGAAATGGGCAAGATTTATAAATATCTCGGACTTACCATAGGTGTAATTCTTCATGGACTTAACAATGAGCAGAGAAGAGAAGCTTATAACTGTGACATTACATATGCTACAAATAATGAGCTTGGTTTTGACTATCTTCGTGACAACATGGTAATATACAAAAAAGACATGGTTCAGAGACAGCCGAACTTTGCTATTGTCGATGAGGTTGACTCAATACTTATCGATGAAGCAAGAACACCTCTTATTATTTCAGGAAGAGGAGACAAATCAACAGAGCTTTACGGTATTGTTGACAAATTTGCAAAGACACTCAAAGCAATAACTGTTGTTGAAATAGACGATAAAGAAGATCAGGATGAATTAAATCAGGATTATGATTATATTATAGATGAAAAAGCCAAGTCAGCTACTATTACAAGAACAGGTGTAAAGAAGGCTGAAAAACACTTCAATGTTGAAAATCTCATGGATTCTGAAAATATGACACTTCTCCATCATATTAACCAGGCACTCAAAGCAAACGGTATTATGAAGAGAGATATTGATTATGTTGTCAAGGACGGAGAAGTAATCATCGTTGATGAATTTACAGGACGTTTAATGATGGGAAGACGTTTTAACGACGGCTTGCATCAGGCAATAGAGGCAAAGGAAGGCGTTAAGGTAGCTCATGAATCAAAGACTCTGGCTACAATTACATTCCAGAACTATTTCAGACTCTATTCAAAGCTTTCCGGTATGACAGGTACTGCTATGACAGAGGAAGACGAGTTCAAGGAAATTTACAAGCTTGACGTTATATCTGTACCAACAAATAAACCGGTAATCAGAATTGACCATTCAGATCAGGTTTACAGAACAGAAAAGGGCAAATATGAAGCGGTTATAGACCAGATAGCAGAATGTAACGCTAAAGGCCAGCCTGTTCTTGTAGGTACAATTTCAATTGAAAAATCAGAGCATCTTTCAGCGCTGCTGAAGAGAAAAGGAATAAAGCATTCTGTACTTAATGCAAAGCAGCATGAAAAAGAAGCAGAAATAGTTGCCCAGGCAGGTAAATTCGGTGCAGTTACGATTGCTACAAATATGGCAGGACGTGGTACCGATATTATTCTCGGTGGTAATGCAGAATTTATGGCAAAGGCAGAAATGCGTAAAAGGGAATATGACGAAGAATTAATTAATGAAGCTATCGGATATGCTGAAACAGAAGACGAGGAAATCCTGAATGCAAGAACTGTATACAGAGAATTATATGACAAATACAGTGACGAAGTAAAGGAAAAGGCAAAGGCTGTAAGAGAAGCCGGCGGTCTGTTTATCATAGGTACCGAAAGACATGAATCACGTCGTATTGACAATCAGTTAAGAGGACGTTCAGGACGTCAGGGCGACGAGGGTGAAAGCCGTTTCTTCCTTTCACTTGAAGACGATCTCATGCGTATATTTGCCGGCGACAGAATAGAATCAATGATGAAAACTCTTAATGTTGAGGAAACAATGCCTATCGAGAGCAAGTTCCTTACAAAGATGATTGAATCATCACAGAAAAAGGTAGAGGGACGTAACTTCGGTATAAGAAAGAACGTTCTTAACTATGACGATGTTATGAATAAGCAGCGTGAGATAATATACGATCAGCGTGCAAAGGTTCTTGACGGTGAAGATCTTCATGACAGTATAATTAAAATGATAAACGACCTCATTGAAGCTACTGTTGATAAATACCTTCTTGATGAAGACGGTGAAAAAGAAAACTGGAACCTTATCGGGCTGAAAGAATATTTCCTTAACTGGATAACAAATGAGGATGACTTTGTTGATATTGAAAATGACAGTGAAAAGCTTGAGAACATAACAAAGCAGGAAATCATTGATATGCTTTCAAAGAGAACAGTTGAAGCATACAACGCAAAGGAAGAGGAATTCGGACAGCAGATAATAAGAGAGCTTGAAAGAGTTATCCTTCTTCGTGTTGTTGACTCTAAATGGACTGCTCATATTGATGATATGGATGAACTCAAGAAGGGTATCTCACTCAGAGCATACGGACAGAAAAATCCTGTTGTTGAGTACAGATATGAAGGCTTTGAAATGTTTGATGCAATGATTGAAAATATCCGTGAGGATACAGTCAGAATGCTTCTAACAGTAAGAATAAACAAAAATGCAGAACCACCTCAGAGAGTTCAGGTAAATAAGCCTGATGCTCCTAACGCAGGAGGCGGTGACGGAAGTTTTTCAACCCAGAAAACTTCAAAAAAAGTAAACGACAATGATCCATGCCCATGCGGAAGCGGTAAAAAATATAAAAAATGCTGTGGACTGGATGCTAAGGGATAATATTATTAACGTTTTGCGTTAGTTTATAAAATAAAAATAAGCTTTAAAATATAACAACACAGAGGATATCCCCCGCCTATATAGGCGGGGGATATCCTTCTGTTCAGTCAGAGTACAATCTCCGACTGAACGGAAGCGATTTTTCGAATCGCCTCTTTTTGTTAAAAGCAGATGATTTTGTAGCAGATTAAAGATTGCTACAGATTATCTGCTTTATTTTTTATATTTAGAGACATAAAAGATATTGAATTTCATACAATATATACAAAATTGTATAGTGTGATTTGGAAAGTAATATGAAAATCACAGTAACCTATTGTGTTAAACAGACGAAAGTGATATAATAAAACACATAATTATTGTACAAAACATATATAAAGGAGATATGATTATGACTAAAGATGCTGCAACAATCAAAAACATTGCCTTAGCCGGACATAGCGGTTCAGGCAAAACATCACTTGCGGAGGCGTTGCTCTTTAAGGCAGGCACAACTGATAGGCTTGGAAAGATCGCTGATGGAAATACAGTTTGCGATTATGATCCTGAAGAGATAAAAAGAAAGGTAACTATAAATACAACCGTTGCTAATTTTACAACTGATAATATAAAAGTAAATCTTATAGATACTCCAGGTATTTTTGACTGTGAGGGTGGCATGAGGGAAGGAATTAATGCTGCGGGAACAGTCATGATTACTGTTTCAGGAAAGTCAGGCGTAAAAGTAGGCACAATTAAAGCTTATGATTATGCACGGAGGCTGAATAAACCAACAATTTTTGTTGTAACAAAGCTTGACGACCCAAATGCTAATTTCTACAATACACTTACAGAGCTTAAAACGGTTTTCGGACCTACAGTCTGTCCTGTAGTTGTACCTGTAATACAAAACGGCGAAATTGCAAGCTATATAAATCTCATAGAAATGAAAGCATATAAGTATAACAGTGACGGAAAAGCAGTCGAAACAGAAATGCCTGATGGAGATATAACAAATAACGATAAAATGGATTATCGACTTGACGGACTTATTCAGGCAATAAGTGAAGCTGTTGCCGAAACAGATGATGAACTGATGGAGAAATTTTTTGAGGGTGAAGCATTTACCCAGAAAGAGCTTATTGACGGAATCCATAAAGGCGTAAACTCAGGAAAAATAACTCCGGTTCTCTGTGCATCGTCAACCACACTGGCAGCAGTTGATATGATTATAAAGGAGATTTCACTTCTGCTTCCTTCTCCTGATGAGATTGCCGCACCTATTGCAACCGACAAAAACGGTGAACCAGTCGAAGTAAAATGTTCGGCATCAGACACTCTTTCGGCATTTGTCTTCAAAACAACAGTTGATCCTTTTGTAGGAAAAATGTCATTTATAAAAATATGTTCCGGAAAACTTGTTTCAGGAAAAGATGTAATTAATGCAACAACAGGATTGACAGAGAAAATAGGAAAACTATATAATTTATGCGGCAAAAAGCAGGATGATGTTTCAGAAGCTTATGCAGGAGATATTGTTGTTGCAACCAAGATGAATATAAATACCTCTGATACCCTGTGCGATATCTCAAGAATAATACAGCTTGACGCCATAGATTATCCTGAACCATGCTTTTCAATGGCCGTAAAAGCAAAATCACAGGGAGATGAGAGCAAAATTTCAACAGGAATAGCAAAGATTCTTGAGGAAGATCCGACACTCAGCTACAAGCTCGACGTAACTACAAACGAACAGATACTGAGCGGACTCGGAGAACCTCATATTGAAATAGCCGCAGCAAAGCTTAAAGGTAAATTCGGAGTAGATATTCTGCTTACTGTTCCTAAGATTGCATATAAGGAAACAATCCGTAAAAAGGTAAAGGTAGAAGGCAAACATAAGAAACAGAGCGGAGGTCACGGTCAGTACGGCCATGTATGGATGGAATTTGAGCCTACAGTCGGAGACCAGCTTGTATTTGAAGAAAAGGTATTCGGTGGTGCTGTGCCAAAAAATTACTTCCCGGCAGTTGAAAAGGGAATACAGGAGAGCATGAAAAAAGGAGTGCTTGCAGGATGTCCTGTAGTCGGACTGAAGGCAATTCTTGTCGACGGTTCATATCATCCGGTTGATTCGTCAGAAATGGCGTTTAAAACAGCTGCATCAATAGCTTATAAAGAAGGTCTTAAACAAGCAGACCCTGTATTGCTTGAGCCTATAGGAAACCTGACGGTAAAGGTAACCGATGACAAGACAGGTGATGTCATGGGCGAACTGAATAAGCGCAGGGGAAGAATGCTTGGCATGAACCCTCTCGGGGGTGGAATGTCTGAGATAATAGCAGATGTTCCTATGAGGGAAATGCATGATTTCACAACATATCTCAGACAGACTACAAGGGGAATGGGAAGCTTTAAATATGACTTTGTAAGATATGAGCAGTTACCGTCAAATCTTATTTCAGATGTAATTGTTGCTTTATCAGGCCAAGTAGAATAAAGACAAATTAAAAGTAATTATGATATGGGGCTCTGTTCGGAATCTGATAAGTCGGCGCGTTATTCAGGGCAATAGCGTGCTGATTTATCATATCTTCAAAATAAAAAATCAAAAATGGAGGACATATATGGACAGCAGGTTTATTTCTTTTGATGTTGGAACTAATTTTGATTATGAGCTTTTTGATATTATACGGGAAAATGATAAGAAACATCTCATTCATAATTTATACGGAAAAATAAAAAATGACGGAATGCCCGGCGGAAGAGCATCTTCAATAATTCCTGACTTTTCTATGAATCAGCTTTCTGATTATGTAAAGGAATGCAAAAAAAATGACCTTTCCTTCAATTATCTTATAAATCCCCTTTGTCTTGGACAAAAGGAGCTTGATCCTGACGAAGGAAAGAAGATACATTCGTTTATTCATGATGCATATGATATCGGAATACGTGCTTTTACTGTAAATTCTCCTTCTCTGATAAAATATATAAAGAAACAGTTCAGTGATGTTTCCGTAACGCTTGGTCTTTATGCGTACCCTGTAAATATTCAGCATATTGAATACTGGAGATCATGGGGTGTTGACGAGATAACCCTCGACCATACATTCAACAGAAATTTCGAGCTTCTGAAGAAGGCTATGACATTGTACAAGGGAAGCAATCTTCGTTTAAGGGTAATAGCAAATAATCTATGTGTAAAGGAATGTCCGTTCAGACTTGCCCATGGCTGTTTTGCTGCTCATTCCGTTCCTGAAGGTATTTCAATGGATTACATACTTGTAAACTGTCTGTACAGAAAGATAACCACGCCAAAGTCTATTCTGACATCAGAATGGATAAGACCTGAGGATGTTCATATTTATGAGGAGCTTGCAAGAGAGACGGGATTTACCGGATTTTCAGTAAAGCTTGTTGACAGAACAAGGCCTACCCCATTTATTGAAAGGGTAATAAAAGCATATATGTCTGAAAGCTATGACGGGAATCTGCTTGATATTCTGAACTGGCCGGATGCCGGAAACATTGTAAATATTCCGAGACCAACTCCGGACAGCAATCATTCGGCTATGAAACATATGGACAGACTTAAGCCGGAATGCATGGTGGCATACGGAAGAACAATGCATCTGCCGCGTATTTATCTTGATAACAAAAAGCTTGACGGATTTATTGATCATTTTATTAAGTGCAATAACTGTGCGGATTCACTTTGTGCAGACAATATTTTGCCGGAGGGTGAAAAATTCCCGATATCGTGTGATTACTGCGGCTTATGGGCCAACAAGGCTATTTCATACAACCATGAAGAGGTTGAACAGTGGAAAAATATCGCTTCCGGTGTTCTTAATAATCTTGAGGAAGGTGCAATTTATAAAGAATGAACCGAAATAATCCTTTCGATTGTTAAAACAGAGTTAAAAAAATATGCATGGCTTTCCGATTGATTCTGGAGTATCGGAAAAGCCATGCATATTTTTTATTATTATTTTTCGTAGTCGGAGAGATTTATACCGTTTTTGCCGAGCGGTATTTTATGATCAAGACCTATAAAGCTGCCGCTGTCATTCTGCCACAATACTTCCTTTACAAAGCTGTATTTTTCTTCATCCCATGTTGTAAAGTCGTCAAGGACAAGTCCTCCGGTATCGCCGGAATTTGCGTTGAAGCACCAGAATGTATGGTGGAGCTTGTACTTTTTGATGAGCTCTCTGCAGTATGTCATCCATGTGATATTCGGCTCTGTCATATAGCCGCCCCATTCACCGATAAGCAGCGGAGCAGTTTTGTTTTCGTATATGTAGAACCAGTTATCTTTCCAGCAGTCCTTCATAAGTGAATCGTAGTTGTAATGTCCGCTGAACCATGGTTGCTCGTAAACTGTCGGACCGTAATCGTGAGGAGAATATACAAGTTTATCGTTGTATTTACCGAGATCTACAGGGTTATCTTTGACTCCCCTGAGATTACCGCCCCACCAGTTAAAGAAATAGTCATCTGCATTCGTTGATGTAAAGCCGCCGTTTTTCTTTATATCCTTCGGATATATCTCTATTCCCTCAACCATTATAAGAAGATTCGGGTTTTTGCCAAGCACCGCAAGACCTGCTTTTTCAGCGATATACTTCCAGTTGTCAGGATCCTTTGAACCGTCCCATTTTGCACGCGGTGATTCATTCTGTTTACCGTGGGGCTCATTTTCAAGATCAATTGCGATAATGGTATCGTCGTTTTTATATCTGTCTGCTATCCATTCAAGTCCTCTTATATAGTCTTTTTCAGATATTTTCTCATCATACCACATTGGCTTTACATGTCCTGAAGCATCTGTTGACGCACAGTGAAAATCAATCATTATTTTTATTCCGTTTGCGCGGCACTGGCCTATGACATAATCAAATATCTCCAGACTGTTCATTCCTGTAAGATATGAGTTTGTTGCCTGATTGAAGTTTGCGTCAGGTATATTGCCGTCCTCCCACTGATTTACAAGCTCTGTTGAGATAGGTATTCTCAGAAGGTTAAATCCGTGATCCGCAATAGCTGCAATAGATGTGTTGAGGTCGGCCGCCCAGAGACCGTCAAATATATTTGTTCCTGTATTGTAGCCGAACCAGTTACAGCCGGTGAGCCATACTTCTGTTCCGTCAGAGTCGACTATTTTGTTTTTCTTTACCGAAAGCCAGTCATCTGTATCCGGTGCAGGAACATCCTTGGCTCCTGCAGGTGTCGGTGCAGGCTGTTTGTTCTGAGAGTTTGGTTTTTTATCGGTGCTGTTATCCGAATTCTGATTTTTTAAAACTGATGATTCGGATGTAAATACAGCGGAGTTAACATCAACAGGCTCAGGGGAAGCAATCTGCAGTCCGAAATTTACAGAGCCGTTCGGAGGTATTTTTCCTGTATTCTGATCAGGGGTTATGGTCATTTTTGTTCCGTCAAGGTCATATGACATGCCCCATGAATTTTTCAGGGTAATGTTTTCACTGACAGTCAGTGATACGCTCCAGTCAGTTATTTCTGTCTGCTGTTTGTTTGTGATAACACCGTCAAGCTGGTATATTGTTTCGTTTCCGTCTGTCCAGCTGTTGCTGTTTTTTAAACTGAAATCAATATCGCTGTTGTCGTTTTCAGAGGATTTTTTAGTAGATTTCTTTTCGGGTTTTTCTGTTGTTGTGTCGGTAATTTCAGTAGTATCCTTTTCGTCTGTCTGAGACTCCGATGTATCGCTGTCTGAAGAATTTTTATCTTTACAGCCTGTAAACATTACTGCTGAGAACATCATATTGAGTGACATTATCAGAGCCAGTGTTTTATGTAGTCTTTTCAAGCTCAATCTCTCCTTGTATTTTTTTTAACTTTTGATAATAATTTTAGCTCATTATATTTGCTTTGTCAAATTAAATGAGCTGTGATTTTTTATTTTTATATGAATAGATATTTTTTTATAAAGTAAAATTGTATTTTTGTATTAAAAAATATTTAGTGTATGATTATTATTCAGTTGTTAAAGTACATATAATTGTTTGGATATAACTGCAGAAATAGTGTATTATAAAGAACATTAATAATTGACATAAATTGTTTGATATGATATAATGAAAAAAACTATTTTAAAGTGAGGAAAAATAATGGAGAGCTATACCTTTTGTTGGAGAAAAAGATTTAAAGTGTTTATGATGATTTTATTTTTGATATTGTATTTTATACAGGCATGTTATCCGAATAAAATTTTTGCTGATGAGGCATCAGAAATATATTACGGGGATGTAAATGATGATAAGAACATTAATATTGTTGATTTAATACTTCTTAAATCTTATATTGTTGCAAATAATAAAGTTGATATTAATATTAATACAGCAGATATTAATCAAAGTGGAGATATTACATCTGGGGATGTTATTGATTTAATAAATTATCTTGATGGAAATGTAAAATCATTATCTCGTAATATTGATTCCGATGGTGACGGACTTACAGATTATGATGAAATAAACGTATATAGAACAGACCCATTGAATGAGGATACGGATTCTGATAATATTTCAGATTATTCAGAAATAAAATTAAAACTGGATCCACTTAACCCTGTGACTGATGGTGTACCTGACAACGAACATTTGTTTGAAGAAAAAATTGCTTTTGATAACGAAAAACTTTCGGTTATAAATACCAACAACAGTCCATATGTTTTTTCAGCTGAGATAAAAGCAGCTGGAGATATTGAAAATTCACTTTCAATTACTAAAAGTGCATATACTCATTTCTTAAAGAATGATGCTATTTTAGGAGATATAATTGATTGTACTTATTATGCCAATTTGAAAGTTGATTACTTTACTGTTCGCTTTAGTATAGATAGTGACACAATTAAGAATTATTATATTTTTAAATTTTATAATGAAATAAATATGCTTTTGCCTGTTGAAACAAAATATGAAGGAAAAACAGCATATTTTACTGATACAGAATGTGGAACATATTGTATTGTTGATTTGAACTTATGGCAGAATAATATATTAGATTCACATACAATACCATCAACAGGGTTGAACAATGTATGTGATACATATATAAATACAAACGAGCCTATAGATATATACTTCGTTTTATTCCCGAATTATAGATATATAGATATTATGAAAGAAGGACTTCTAACTGCATCAAAGAAAATACTTAAGCGTTACCATGACAATAACTGTGATGCAAGAATATATTACATTAATTATCTTGGCGAAGCGATACGGGTATTGAATACGGATACGGACAATAAATACTTTATTGATTACAACGATATTAAAGAGAATGATAGTACTATTACGAATGTAATCAACCGTATAAGACCACTTGGTGAATTTGAATCTAATGAAGGATATCTATTCTTAAAATCCATGACCGAACTAAATACAGACAAACCATACAAATACAATGCCAAGGATACATATATTGATTCGATTTATGAAATTGCTGCTTCAGATGAAAGTAAAAATAGAAAAAGATATTGTATTGTTATTGATGATGATTTTGAACCAGTATTCCAAGGGAATAATTTGGAACGAGGATTTGATGTCATAACCATAAAAAATGTAAATAAATTCAAAAGTACATATGATGTAGACCTTTCATTTATTTATAATTATGGAAATGAAAATGAGAAGTATTATTATCAAATGGTTTCCGACAACAACATGTTTTTATTGAGCAATACGCTACTCAGTGAAATTATTTCAGAACAGATAATAACAGAATCACAAGATACGTTAGCATATAATTACAGCAGTGGTATGTTTCAAAATATAAAGTTTGAAAAAAAGATTACTGCTGAATGGTTCCGAGCAGCAAATAAAGAATATACAAACGATCAGATTAAAAGGATGGATTTCTCTGATTCTGACTGTGACGGAAAATATGATTTTGAAGAAATTGATATGTCACTTTTCAGTATTGACGAAAACGGAAATATAATAATGCCAACATTGAATGATATTTGTATCAAATATAAAATATCGTTGAATGGAATCAAGAGTTTATCGAATTATTTAAACCCAAATACTTATATTGGAAATAAAATTGTAATCCCGCTAAAATCCAATCCTAATTCAAAGGATTCCGATAATGATGGTTTATATGACAATGAAGCCAGATATGTAAATATCTATAATGAAGAAACAAAAGAATATGAAAATAAAAAAGTTGTTCCTAAAGATCCGGAACCTGTAAAATCAAATGCACCCGAAGGAATTTGGAACGAGCATTATAACCAACAAGAAAGTGGGAAAAGGGTGGCACGTAAACTTACAGATTATTCATTGGATGAGAATGATTTTCCAGCTTCTGCAGGATCATTTGCTCTTGGCTTTAAGCTTGATGATAAAAATATAGCCTATCATTCTAAAGAAAAACAATGGCAAAAAATTGGTGGATACAATGACTTTTACGATTGGTGTTTTGACAAAGGAACAGGTGGAAATATAGGTGTATTAAAGGTACCGTATTCGTCCAACGAGTCATCTGATGCAGATGGCGCAGAACCAGTAAAACATATTTTGTGGATGTGGAGAGGCGATTATCTTAATTTAGGCACTGGCGGAGAAATGGGAATATATTATGATCCATTGGCTGATGCACAATGGAAAATTGCTGAATATCGTTTACCTATGACGCTTGAGGTTTATAATTATTATGGAAGCAATAATATTCAAAACGTTTTCTGTTGGTCTCCATATGAAAAACAATGGTGGATTACAGGCTTTAATAATAGTATGAAAGATCCTCATGTTAAAGATATGTTATTATTGGGATCATTGGATTATAGTAATGAACAGAAAATGTATTACGATATTAAAGCGGCTATTGAACAAGATGTTGATAACAAACCTTATTTTATATTTGATGATGAAGAATTTACAGCATGGGTCGTTTGGTATGATGGTAGCATTATAGCTTAAGTGATAAAAGGAGTAAGAATGAAAAAACTGTTAATAATATTATTAATTATTCCGTTGGTTTTAGTGTTGATATTTTCAATAAAAATTTACAATCGCAATAAATGCTATGGAATATATATGACTCAATCAAATTATATGGACCATAAAACCGAAAAATTTCTTGATTATATTTGTGATGAGGATATAGAAGGCTTAAAAAGCATGTTTTGTGAAAAAAATAAAGCAGATTGTGATCTTGATAAGCAATTGAAAGAAGCATTTGAGTTTATTGATGGTGATATTGTTTCATATGATAGTCCATATGGTGCATCAGGTGAAACAACTAGCGATGGCAAAGTAATAATGTCGTCGATGAATCCGGTTATTCATAACATATTAACAAGTAATAAAAAAAAATATGACATAATATTTTATTATAAGATTGTATATGAGGAACATCCTGAATATGTAGGAATAACCCAAATTACAATAACTGATATTACTAATGATAAAAACAGTGATAAAAAATATGTTATAGGCAAGTTTTACCGCTAAGCCATAAAAAGAAATTACAGATGATGTATTTATGAGAATCTTCTTTTTGTATTTAATAACGATTTTACATCATAGTTTACTTGTCAGAACAGTAGCAGATATTTTACATAACAAAGGAGTCAGAATGAAAAAAATATTAATAATTATTCCATTGGTTTTAGTGTTGATATTGTCAATAAGATTATTCAATCGCAATAAATGCTATGGAATATATCTGACTCAATCAAATTATATGGAACATAAGTCAGAAAAACTTATTGATTATATTGATGATGAGGATATAGAAGGCTTAAAAAGCATGTTTTGTGAAAAAAATAAAGCAGAGTGTAACCTTGATAAGCAGATTAAAGAAGCACTTGAGTTTATTGATGGTGATATTGTTTCATATGATCGTCCATATGGTGCGTCAAGTGAACAAATAAGGGATGGTAAGGTAAAAATGTCGTGGGTTACCCCAGGCATTGAAAACATATTAACAAGTAAGGGAAAAAAATATGAGATATATTTTGATTATAATATTGTAGATGGGAGTCATCTGGAATACATCGGAATAACTCAAATTATAATAAATGATATTACAGATGATAAAAACAGTAATAAAAAATATGTTGTAGGCAAGTATCGTGAGTAAGGCATAAAAAGAAACTGTATATAACTTAGGTAATATGTCCCATGCTTTCTTGGAGATGAGGATGTATTACCTAAGTTTTTTATTATTAGTTTTTTAAAGTTGTATATTAAACGATTTTTCCGGAAAACAAATTCCTCAAAATTAAAGAATTAAAAACAATTTTTGATTTCTGCGCTGTAAAATGTCCTTATACATATTTTTTTATAAAGTAAAATTGTATTTTTGTATTAAAAAATATATAATGTATGATAATTATTTAATCAGTTTAAATAAGAAATTGAATAATTTTATTGAAAAAAATTAATTTTATGGTATAATTATATTGTACAATTTATAGACGGAACAGCTCAGATGAATTGTTAAAACAAATTCACAATATATGGAGAGAAGAATTGTTATGAATAATAATTATGATGTTATTATTGTAGGAAGTGGGGTTTCGGGCTTATATGCAGCAATTAACCTTCCGAAGGAGTTAAATGTGCTTATATTGTCCAAAAGAAAATTGACATTGTGTAATTCTGCGTTAGCTCAGGGTGGTATAGCAGGTGTATATGATTCACCTAATGACAATATACAACTTCATCAGAATGATACACTGATTGCAGGAGGCTTTAAAAATAATAATGAAACACTTCATATATTAGTCAGTCAAGCAGCTTATGATATAAAAAATATAATAGACATAGGCGTTGAATTTGACAGAAACAAAGACGGCACACTTCACAGAACGCTTGAAGGCGGTCATTGCAGACACAGAATTTTTCATCATAAGGATGCTACAGGTTTTGAAGTTGTAACAAAGCTTATTGAGCATGTTAAAACCCTTTCAAATGTCACAATACTCGAAGAATCACTTATGTGTGATATTAAAAAGACCTCTTCAGGTTTTTCAGTAAACGTACAGCATGAGCAGGTAAATACAACATTCAACAGTCATTTTCTTGTTCTTGCAACAGGCGGTATAGGCAGAGTATACGAGTACACAACAAATTCCGCTATCGCAACCGGTGACGGAATAGCAATGGCTTATGAGCTGGGTGCAGACATAAAAAATTTAAGCTTCGTTCAGTTCCATCCTACAGCATTCAACAATAAGAATACAAGAGAATGCTTCCTTATTTCAGAGGCTGTAAGAGGTGAGGGTGCATATCTTCTTAACTGCAATGGTGAGAGGTTTATGCATAACTATGACGACCGTCTGGAGCTTGCACCGCGCGATGTAGTATCACATGCCATTATTCTTGAAAGCAGGAAACAGAACAGCGACGAATTTTATCTTGACATTTCACATAAAAACTCTGAGTTTCTCATAGGCAGATTCCCGATGATCTATAAAAATCTTCTTGAACAGGGATTTGATCTTACAAAGGACAGAATACCTATTTTCCCTTGTCAGCATTATCTCATGGGCGGTATAAATGTTGACTGTAATGCTCAGACTAAAATAAAGGGTTTGTATGCAGTCGGTGAATGTTCACACACAGGGGTACACGGAAATAACAGACTTGCAAGCAATTCTCTTCTTGAAGCACTTGTATTTTCAAGACAGGCAGCAAATAATATTGCTAAGAATGCTTTAAAATGCTCTGCTGAATATGAAGAATATAAATTTGCTCCAAACGATACCACTACACATATTCCAAGCGGAATAAGAACAGAAGTAAGACATATAATGCAGCAGAGCTATTTTGTAATTCCTGATAAAGCTGCCGCAGTTGACGGATTTAAAAGAATAAAAGAACTCAAAAAAATGCTTAACACTGAAAAGTTTTATATTGATGCTAATTTTATTGAAGCAAGGTCACTTGTTACGGTTGCATATTTAATATTAAAAGAAGTTATTTAAAAAAAATACAAAAGTAAGGATGAAAAAAATGAAGCTATCGCAGATGTATATTGACAATATAATAAATACGGCACTCATGGAGGATATAAATTACATAGATGTAACTACTGATAACCTCATTGACGATTCTCATAAAAGCAGTGCATATTATGTCGCAAAGGACGAAGGTGTAATTTGCGGCATCGAAATTGCAAAAAGGGTATTTGAGATAATCGCAAATGATGTTGATTTTAAAATAAATTTCTCTGATGGTCAGCGTGTAAAAAAAGGTGATATAATTGCCGATATGTACGGCTCAACAAAAACGCTGCTCAAAGGGGAGAGAACAGCACTTAATATACTTCAGCATATGTCAGGTATAGCTACAGCGGTAAACAGATGCACAGAGCTTACCAAGGGTACAAAGGCAATGATAACCGACACCAGAAAAACACTGCCTGGATTAAGAGCGCTTCAGAAATATGCAGTAACAGCAGGCGGAGGAAAAAATCACAGATTTAACCTTTCAGACGGCGCGATGCTTAAGGATAATCATATTGATGCATACGGCGGAATAACACCCGCGGTAACTGAGCTGCGAAAAAAAACAGGGCATATGGTAAAAATAGAAGTTGAGGTAAGAAATCTTTCAGAGCTTCAGGAAGCGCTTGACTGCGGAACAGAGGTAATCATGCTTGATAATATGAGCTGTGATGATATGAAAAAAGCAGTTGAGATTACAGCCGGAAGGGCATTGCTTGAGGCTTCAGGAAATGTAACGGATGAAAATATCAGACAGATAGCTTTGACAGGTGTTGATATTATTTCCCTTGGAGCATTGACACACTCGGTAAAATGTTTTGATATTTCAATGAAAATAAAAGCAGACAAATGATATATTATAGTTAGGAAGTGATTATTATGGATAGTTTATTTGACAGTTTCAAAAGTAATTATACAGGTGATTCATACAGAATAATGTGCACGGTCAGTTCTGCTGTTAAGGAAACGTTTTTCTATGTTCAGGAGATTGGATATCTCAGTGTTATCAAGCCATATAATACGATACGTGATAATCTGGATTCTTTTTTGTTTGTGGTTATTCTTGACGGACGAGGCGAGCTGGTGTACAACAACAGAACATATACGCTTACAAAGGGCTGCTGTTTTTTAATTGATTGCCTTAAGCCGCATTCATACAAAAGCAGCCTGAGTGAACCGTGGAAATTGCTATGGCTTCATTTTAACGGACCGACAGCCAGAGGCCATTATGAATACTTCGTAAATGCTTATATTAACGTTATTCATCCGGACCTCGTTGATCCTTTTGAGGATCTTATGCGTCAGCTTATTGAGATAAATACAAAGCATGATTCGTCAACAGAGGTAAGGTCATCAAAGATAATTGTTGAGCTGCTTACGCTGCTGATGACATTCAAGAAAACGGATACGGTTTACACATCCCAGATAGTACGAAAGCTTGCGGAAATACGAAGATATATAAACAGGAATTATACAAGTGACATATATCTTGAGACAATATGTGAAAAATTCAGCATCAGCAAATTTCATCTGACAAAGGAATTTAAAAAGGCCTATGGAATAACAATAGCTAAATATATTATGCAGAAACGAATCGGAAATGCTAAATGGCTTCTTAAATATTCTGATAAGACGTTAGAGGAAATATCAGTATCATGCGGATTTTACGATACATGTTATTTTAATAAACAATTTAAAGCGATTGAAGAGACTACTCCATATAAATACAGAAAATCATGGCTTGAAAAAGACCTTGAGATAAAAGCAGAAGATGAAAACTGACATATAAAAAATATATAAATCAGGCAAGATGACATTTATTCAGGTTTGAAATTATATATGTCTTTTGTTTGAATTTCAGGAGGAACAGAATGAAATATCTAGAGGACAAAAGAGTACGTTCGTTTATTCTCGCGGGAATTATACTTCTTACATTTGCGTTTTTATTTATCAAATATGATGGGTTTATGCTTGCTGTAAACAAGGTTATTAATGTCAGCCGTCCTGTTATAATAGGCTGTTTTATTGCCTTTGCACTTCAGAAGCCATTGAATTTTATAACTTCAAAATATGAAAAAAAATATGAAAAGATATATCAGAAAAAGCTTCAGAGACTGAAAAAGAAAAATAACGGTGTGCTTCCGTCTCAGCTTCCAAAAAGGAGTACACTGCCTTCAAAGCTTTCACTACTTACTCTGTATTTACTGGTGCTGCTTTTTCTGGCTTTATTGGTGGTAATAATAGTACCTCAGCTTGTAACCAGTATCAAGACGTTTTCGGACAATTTTGATAATTATTTCCGCAATGCTGAGTCTCTTATCCAGAAGTATTATAAAAATGAAGATTCCACACTTGTACAATGGATAGAGGAGCTTGACATACTTGATAAAATATACGGTCTTGCAGAGTATCTGCCTGATGTTTTAATGAAAACATTCGGAATTACAGCAAGCCTTCTTGGGACAATTGTAGATCTGTTTTTAGGTGTAGTACTTTCGGTTTATATTCTGGCGGAAAGAAATCATTTAAAAAATCAAGGCCAGAGACTTGGAAAAAGATTTTTAAAACCGGAAAAATACGGAAAAATATCAAAGTACCTCCGTCTTATTGCAGAAAAGTTTTCAGGCTTTATAAGCGGACAGCTTACAGAAGCATTTATTCTCGGTATGCTGTGTTTTATAGGAATGAGAATTTTCGGATTTGAGTATGCCGTACTCATAAGTACTATTATCGGTATGACGAACCTTATTCCGATTGTCGGACCTATTATAGGAACCATACCTTGTGCATTTATTCTGCTCCTTGTAAATCCTTCAGATGCAGTGTGGTTTATAGTATTTATAATCATTCTTCAGCAGCTTGAATCAAATATTATTTATCCAAGGGTCGTAGGAAGCTCTATGGGCCTTCCGGCACTGTGGGTATCTGTCGCAGTAATAATAGGAGGCGGCTTACAGGGCATATTCGGAATGGTCGTTGCAATACCGCTTATGTCATTTATCTACACGGTCCTCAAAGAGAAAACAGAAGAAACAGTTACACATTAACACAAAAATGCTTTCTGCCTTTCAAGGCGGGAAGCATTTTCAAAGAATACATTCAAGTTTTAATATCAATCCTTAATTATTCACAGTAGCATAAAAAACAACGCTAATACTATACGTATGGCCATATTCAAAATAGATTTAAAGATTGTAAGAAAATCACAGTTTAAATACTTCAGTAAATCTGTGTATTGGTACAAAGCTTATAGATTCGAAAGGGAAAGAATTTGTTGAGAAAGTATATAAAGAAAATCTAGAAAATAAGAAATTAAGGGTATTTAATTTTCAGGCTACAAAGCGCTGTAAATATTTTGTAGGAAATAATAATATTATCGTTCATAACCAATACTGATGTTTTTTTAAAAATTATCTTATTGTTTTGGCTAGCGCCATTATCTGCGAAAAATAAAATAGTGGAGAATTTCTAGTGTACAGGCATATTCACTCTTGAATTAATTCTGCATATATGATATAATTGTCATAGATACGATTTTATTGAAATGAGGGTGTACTATTGTTAGAGACCACCTATTCTGTCGTCCAAAAGTGAACGTATTTTGTCATCGGTAGGCACTGTATTTTGTCAAGGGCCTCATAAAGCAGAATGACACCCCCTTCCGGAGATGTCAATCTCAATCT
>JAEWXO010000024.1 GCA_023458875.1 Bacillota bacterium
GTATTATCAAACATAATAGTGTACCTTTCTGTAGATTAATCTTTATATTAAATGATACTCTATTATGTGATTTTTATCAAGTGGTCAAAATGATCTACCCACTATAAACGACGAAAGGCCTATTTTAGCATAAAGCCATTTTTTTGTCAATGATATTAATGTCAAAAATACGAATCCCCCGCCTTTACGGCAGGGGATATATTAAAATTATTGAATCAGGAATTATAGATTTTTTGTATTTATTAAAATGTTATTAAAGAAAAGTAAGCGATTATCTGATGAGATTAAGAATAAATTTAAAATAAATTTTTCCGGTTCTGCTTTTTGAATTATATATATTTTTAGCAATATTATCTGCTGTCGCAACAGCAGTTCTGAGTTCTTCCACTGTAATAATTTCATCACTGTAGCTTGATTTTAATGCAATTCTGATGAGTTCGGTTATCTGCCCTTTTTCTGCAAATCCTTCAATATTCTCTTCTGCATACTCTGCAAAATCAAACGGAAGCATGTTGGAGTCTGAAATTCCGATGCTTTCAAGAAGCAGGAGTGTGTACTGATAAACGTTAGTAATGTTTTTGTTAATTGATTTTGTGCTGAAACCAAGCGTTAGTTTTTTGATTTTTATGATGTGACGGATAAAGATTATTGTTATTATTGTTATGAAAGTAATTATCAGAAAGAGTATTATTCTCAGAGCAATTATTGCAGGGGAAAGAATTTTATTTTCATTATCTGACGGTGTGTTTTTTGGTGAAGAACCTGAGATATAGCTACTTGCTGATGTTTTCTGTGTGACTGTGGAAACATCAGTTTGCGTTGAAACATAAGCTTGTGATTGAGGTTGGCTTTCAGTAATGCCTGTTGGCTTATCTTCAGTAACTTCTGTTGTGTTGTCAGACTGTTCCGGACTCTGGGTCTCAGCTGATATTATACCGTTTGAATAGCCCGGTGTAAATTCAAAAGGCAGCCATCCGTATCCGTCAATATAAAATTCTGCCCATGCGTGTGCACGTGAATCAGTTATGTTTATTTTATAGTAAGACTCCGTTCTTTCTGCTGATTTAAAGTCATCGGGAATAATAACATATCCTTCAGCATATCTTGCCGGAACACCCGCAATTCTCGCAAGAACTACAGCTGCTGTGGCAAAATGTGAACAGTAGCCCTTGTGGTTTTCGACTATAAGATAATATGCAAGGTCAGTGCCATCCGGAGTTCTTCCAGGTTTAAGCGAATATTCAGCAGAATTATTAAGCAGATTTTTTATGGCATAGGATATCTCAGAAATATTACTTCCATCATAATGAGGAATCTGCGGAAAATTTTCACTCAGATATTTAATTCCGTCATTATCAGGCAGTGATAGATAATTTGTATATACAAAATTACGATAAACTGTTTCTGTCTGATTGAAAATATTATTCTGTGAAAATATATTTATATTATCTGATATCAGATTAAATTCTTTATTTGAATCCGGAGTATCATAAAAAGAATATGAATATTCATTCATATTATCAGCTTTAAGAAATGCATCATCCGATGAAAACATATTATTCATAATTACTCCGTATGGAGCAAACAGATAATTATTTGACTTAAACGAAGATTTAACAATGATATGGTGGCGTTTTACTTGCTCAGGCATTATTGTAGTCAGTGCTCTGCTGTTTATTGAATTAAAATTCTGAGGGTAACATTCATTTTGTCTGAATGTATCGATTAAATCTTTGTTTTTCTTAAAAAAGTCTTCAGAGAATACATACCATGAGTTGTTTTTATATTCTGAGCCGGTAAATCCCTTCAGATATAAATTTGAATCAATAGTGTCAGAGAACAAAACACTCAGATCTGTTTTATTGTCAAATGAAATTGAGTTGACATTTCCAAGACGTGATTTATCAGTTATAGGTACATTGTTTATATTCTCAGAAAACGAATCGATTATTTTTTCAAGAGACATTTCAGATATAGCTGTTTTAAGATCGTGACGAGTCTGGTTAATCTTATCAGAACGCTTAAATGATATTACATTCAGAACAGCTGCTGATATTATAAATACTGAAAAAACAGAAATGAGTATTATTATTCCTATTGATTCTATAACATTGTTTTTCAGATTTCCCGACGAAACAAATATGTTCTTTTTTCGTACAAATACAGGCTGGCCGGATGTAGAATGAAACTGATTTCCGGCAACCCTCATGGCAAATACAGCAACCCAGTATGCTATAAGAACAAAAAAAGGAAGGTGTGCCGGTGCCAGTCCAAAGTAAAGACCGGTTTCGATAAACGGAAACGTACTTGAAAAAGCAAAGATAAAACGCGGTTTAACTATTGTGTTATAACAGATTATACTTGTAATAACGACAAACAGAAGTATCAGAAATATAGTAAGACATTCGGATGTATCAATATTGGAAGGTATTGAATAATAATCATGGTTTTTGCTAGTAACTTCTATATCAGACGCAATGGTATTTATGAAATCTGCATATCCATAAGCAAGACTGGTTTTAAATTTATAAGATTCATATCCGACAAAAATATAAATCGGTATAAGCAGTAGTTTGGCCTTGGACGGAAACATAAAAATAACCGAGCAGATTATAAACATTAATAAAATGGCTGCGAATATCGGAATTGTATGATACTGAAAGTTAAAAAGCGTAAGAAAAGAAAAAGAAAATCCAAGTACACCGGCGAGAGCTGTTAATATAAGAAGCAATTTAGGGTTTATCCAATACTTACTGTTAATTGTGAGCGATATTGAATCCGTAATGGTAATACCGTTTTTTACATTATAGTTTTTATTCTTTTTTGTTGTCATTGTCTTTATCCTTTATATAAGTAAATTGTACTAAATAATAACCTTTGCCAGTCCATCAGAGATATTGTTATAGTCAATGGCAATTGAATTTATATCATCTGTTGTTTTAAAATATTCAGGAGCTTCCGCATCTGCAGATTTAATATAAAGATATGTTCTGTTAGTGGTATTTTTAAGAACAGATAAGTTATGATATATTTCATCTGAAACAGAAGGGGAGATATAAATTGTGTGTGAAAAACAACGGTCTGTTGATTCGGATTCATGATAAATAAAGGCGTTGTATGAGTTTTTATATGTTCCTGAATGAAATATAGCACCAAGAAATTCAGAAAAATCATCATCTGATGATATTGTCTCTGTCCTTAATGTTCCGCTTGCAGCGTCAAACCAGCATATCTGATGCGAAACATCATTGCGTATCATAAAATTAGAAAGTGCCATAGCTGTTTCAATGGATGCATCTGTTTTATAAAATTCGGTTTCAGAATCAGATTCGATGCAGAATTCAAAAAGAATAAGAATTTTACTGCTTATTGGCAGACTGTATTCCTTGACCATGAGGTTATCATGTTTTGTTGTAAGGTTCCAGTGAATCCTGTTTATTTTATCACCGTAAGTGTATTCCTTGATATTGAATATTTCGGAACAATCATCGCCTGACTTGACTTTGGAAAATTTATCATTTTCAGATATTCCTGTAAGTGCTGTTTTCATATCAGGAGCTACTGGAATAAGTGAAGGAACAACTATTATTTCCTGAGATACGTTAAGAAATCTTGTTTTTGAGAAAAGTTTTATGTAATCATAAATCTTTATTTTTTTGAGTGTGATTATTATTTTACCACAATGCGCATATGAAACACTGAATTTTATTCCCTGTTCATTGTCAGCAGACACAGGAAGCATAGTTGTAAGCATCTGCACTTCACCTGTAAGCGTATTTGTAATCTTCAGTGTTGCAGTTGCACATGATATAGGAAAAACGGAGCGGTTTGTTATATTTACAATGATTTTTGATTCTGTATTTTTAGAAATAGTTATGTTTTCTATTTTAAGATTTGCAGATATATTTTTCGAAATTTTTAACAGAATAAAATATTGAATTAAAGGGAAAACGATACTCAATATAAATATCATAAGAGATATGTTATCTATATAAAGAATAAAGAAGAAAAACAATGAAATCAATATAACAAGGTACAATAATTTATTTCTAAGCATAAAATTTAACCATACTTCCTTATTGAATAAGCCGGGACAGTAAGCATTTAGCCATATGCATGAAGGTACAGATTGACCGGAAATCCCGGTCAAATTGTCCTGATTCATTACACTGCAATATATTTCAGACTGTAAGCTCCGGTTTTTTTACTGATTTGATTATGTCTTCAAGAATGATTTCAGGCGTGAGATTATTTATCTTTGCACTTGAACTTAAAATTATACGGTGTGCAAAAGCATCCTTATACATGTAAGAAATGTCATCAGGAATTATATAATTACGTCCTTTTAGCAGCGCTGTTGCCTTTGAAATAGACATAAGAGCCAACGCACCTCTCGGACTTATTCCGAGCTTTATCATAGGATTGTTTCTTGTAGCTTCGGCAAGCCGTGCTATATAAAGATAAATTTTATCATCTACATGTACATTTTCAACTACTTTCTGAAGAACAATAAGATCTTCTGCATCAGCGATAGCATTAACATAATCGAGAGGGTTATAATTTGATTTAGCTTTAAGTATTTCCACTTCGCTGTTTATATCAGGATAGCCCATGGACAGCTTTATCATGAATCTGTCAAGCTGTGATTCAGGAAGGGCCTGTGTACCAACCGAACCGATAGGATTCTGAGTTGCAATAACAATAAATGGCTTCGGAAGCTCATGGGTGATGCCGTCGACTGTTACTTTGCCTTCTTCCATTATTTCGAGAAGAGCAGACTGGGTCTTGCTTGATGTTCTGTTTATTTCATCAGCGAGAAGCAGATTACACATTGATACTCCCGGTTTAAAATCAAATGATCCTGTATGTTTATTATACACTGTAAAGCCTGTGACATCAGTTGGAAGAACGTCAGGCGTAAACTGTATTCTGTTATGTTCAAGTGAAAGGCATTTTGAAAATGAAAGAGCCATGGTTGTTTTACCTACGCCGGGTATGTCCTCAATAAGAACATGCCCTTTTGCAAGTATGGCAAGCAGGATCTTGATAATTATTTTATCTTTTCCGATTACCGCTTTTTTTATCTCGTCTATTATTTCCTTAACTGCTTTAATTGAGTTGTTATTATCCGTCAATATCCGACACTTCCTTAAAATGTATATTTAATATATAACAATATTAAATATAATTATATCATTATTTCAGTATTATTTCAACTACAAAATTTTTGAAGTGTTATTTTATTGAAGAAATAATTTTTTATGACTTTTAAAGAGTTAGTATTATGCTTAAGGAAGAGTATAAAAAATGTTCTGATTAAAAAATTACCCTTAAAAATTTCTCAATAATGTATTAATAAAATCCTTTTGTTACGATTTTATAAAAAAAATAATAAAACTCTATTTACATATTTGTATTTTTAGTGTAAAATATTAAGAGTATGAAATTATTTGAGAGGTGCTATTATGGACAGAAAATATAATCGTATTCTGATAAAATTAAGCGGAGAGGCTTTGGCAGGGGAAAAGTCGTCCGGATTGGATTTTGACGTAATAACAAATATATGTAAAAGTATAAAAAAAGCTGCGGATACAGGCGTTCAGATAGGAATAGTAGTCGGAGGAGGGAACTTCTGGAGAGGACGCTCAAGCGGAAATATGGACAGAACAACAGCCGACCATATAGGTATGCTTGCAACTGCAATGAACGCGCTTGCAGTAGGCGACACATTAAAATCACTTGGTATGAATGTCAGGGTCCAGACAGCCATTTCAATGGTTGAAGTCGCTGAGCCTTTTATCAGAAACAGAGCTGTAAGACACATGGAAAAAGGAAGAATTGTAATATTCGGTTGTGGAACAGGAAGTCCATTCTTCTCAACAGATACAGCTGCAGCATTAAGAGCCGCAGAAATAGATTCCGATATTCTGTTTAAGGCTACAATGGTTGACGGTGTATATAATAAAGATCCGCATAAGTTTGACGATGCAGTAAAATATGACACCATTTCATTTGATGATGTGCTTGCAAAGCAGTTAGGTGTTATGGATGCATCTGCCGCTTCAATGTGCAGGGAAAATAACATCCCGGTACTTGTATTTGACCTTAACAGACCGGATAATATTGTTGACGCTGTAATTGGCGAAAATGTCGGAACAGTGGTTCAGGCATAAATAATAAATAAATTTAAGAAAAGAGGAATTTATTATGAAGGAACAGTTAAATTCAGCAAAAGAAAAAATGCAGAAAACTCTTGACAGTCTTGCAAGAGAATTTTCTTCTGTCAGAGCCGGACGTGCAAATCCAGAGGTGCTCAATAAAGTTCAGGCTGAGTATTGGGGAACAATGACACCTATTTCTCAGATGGCATCAATTTCAGTTACAGAAGCAAGAACACTGCTGATTCAGCCTTATGATATGTCTGCATTAAAGGCAATTGAAAAAGCTATTCAGACATCTGATATCGGTATAAATCCAAACAATGACGGAAAGTCTATAAGACTTATATTTCCTCAGCTTACAGAGGAGAGACGTAAGGAATTATGCAAGAGTATAAAAAAATACGGAGAAGAAGCAAAGGTTTCTGTCCGTGCAGTAAGACGTGATGTGATGGATAAGTTTAAAGCCATGAAGAAAAATTCAGAAATTACAGAAGACGATCTTAAGCAGTGTGAAAAGGATCTTCAGAAAATAGTTGACAAATTTTGTGACGAGATAGATTCAATGGTTGAAGCAAAAGAAAAAGAAATTTTGTCTATATAAAAAATATTTTTTACAGCAGTATATCAGAATATTTTAATACTTGTTCTGTAATTCTGATAATTGTATTACTATTAACCAATACATTTTTGAAATTTACAGAACTTTTATTTTGGGTTAATTGCCATCAGGTTCTGAAAAAACAAAATATAAGAATATTTTCTGCTGAAATGAATACTATTGAGTAGGAGAGCTATGGCTAAAAAAAATAATAATCTGCCTGAAAATCTTCCGCAGCATATTGGGTTTATTATGGATGGAAACGGAAGATGGGCTAAAAAACGCTTTATGCCAAGAAAATTCGGTCATGCTGAGGGTGCGAAGACTTTTAAGAAAATCGTCAGGTACTGCAGAGATATAGGCATAAAATGCATATCATTTTATGCATTTTCTACAGAAAACTGGAAAAGACCAAATGATGAGGTTGATGCAATAATGGATCTTTTCAGACAGTATATTGACGAGGCAAGAGAACATTTTCTTGAAGAAACAAGAATTGTATTTCTGGGTGACAAATCTGCACTTGCTGATGATCTGAGAAAAAAGATGGATGATATTGAAGAGGATACAAAACATTTTGATAAGATGACATTATTGCTGGCTATAAATTACGGCGGCCGTGATGAAATAAAAAATGCCGCAAAGCTTATAGCAAACAAGGTAAGAAGCGGGGAGCTTGACCCTGAAGATATTACCGAGGATACGGTTGCAGAAAACCTATATACCTATGGTTATCCGGATGTTGATCTCCTTATCCGTCCAAGCGGGGAAATGCGCCTTTCAAATTATATGATATGGCAGTGTGCATATGCTGAATTTTATTTTTCAGATGTACTCTGGCCTGATTTTCTTCCTGATGAGCTGGATAAAGCATTAATTGAATATGCCAGAAGATCCAGACGCTTTGGGGGTGTATAATTTTTGGCTACACGTATTATTTCATCCGTTATCGGAATACTAATTGGTATTACAGTGCTTTTTCTTTCAGATACTCCTGTTTTAAACGCGGTACTTGCGGTTTTTGCTGTGATAGGAATATATGAATTATACAAGGCAAATAAATGTCTTGAATACAAAGCAATATCTGTATTGGCTTTCTTCTATGGGGCCTCATCTCCTTTTATATGCATGCTTGAAAATCAGATTTATGAAAAAGTATTTACAACAGCAACAATAATAGGCTTTTTTGCTTGCTATTTTTTTGTTCATAAAAAAATGAGCATAGAAAAATTATTCTATGCAATATGTGTACCTTTTTTTCTGAGCTATTCACTTATATCAATTTATCAGATGCATGAGATGTCAGAAAAACATGGGGTTGTATTTATTCTTCTTGCTCTTTGCGGAGCATGGATTGCAGATTCAGCAGCTTATTTTGTGGGCACATTTTTAGGAAAGCATAAGCTTTGCCCTGATATCAGTCCTAAAAAGACTATAGAAGGCTTTGCCGGAGGCCTTATATTCAATGGTTTGTTCTTTATTATTTTTAATCTGATTTATGTTACTTTTTTTGCAGAAGGATGCAGTGTTAACTATATCTCTTCATTTTTCCTTGGAGTAACATGTGCTCTCATAGGAACTGTAGGCGATTTGTCAGCTTCACTTATAAAGCGTCAGTGCGGTATAAAGGATTTTGGAAAACTGATGCCCGGACATGGCGGTTTTATGGACCGATTTGACAGTGTGCTTTTTGTTGCACCGTTTATGTACATGTACCTGTCATTGTTTAATATATATTTGATTTAAATTATCGGGCTAACAGATTAATATTTGTTAGCTCTTTGGATTTTCAAAGCTTTGTGCTGACAAACGGAGCTTATTATTGTTTTACATAGGAAAGGGACGGATGTATGAAAAAAATCTCAGTATTAGGATCTACTGGCTCTATAGGAATGCAGTCACTGGATGTTGCAAGACTGCATAAACTGGATGTTAAAGCAATTGCTGCTAACAGCAGCTACAAGGTTCTTGAGGAGCAGGCGCGTGAATTTTCGCCTGAATATGTATGTATCTTTAATGATAAATATTATTTACAGCTTAAGCGTTCTCTTTCTGATATGCCGGTAAAGGTTCTTTCAGGTATGGATGGTTTATGTCAGATAGCTGCAGATAAAGATACAGATATCATTCTTAATTCTGTAGTTGGAATGGTCGGACTTCTTCCGACTCTGACAGCCATAGAAAACGGAAATGATGTGGCCCTTGCAAATAAGGAAACACTTGTTGCCGGGGGCGGAATTGTCATGTCAGCTGCCCAGAAAAATAACGTGAAAATACTGCCAGTTGACAGTGAACATTCAGCCATTTTCCAGAGTCTTCAGGGAAATGACATGAATAAGATTAATAAAATTATTCTCACTGCATCAGGCGGTCCTTTCTTCGGAAAGAGCAAAAGAGAACTTCAGAATGTTACTGTTGAACAGGCACTGAATCATCCTAACTGGAGTATGGGAAATAAAATAACAATTGACTCTGCAACACTTATGAACAAAGGACTTGAATTTATTGAGGCAAAGTGGCTTTTTGATCTTGAGCCTGAACAGATTGAAATTGTCGTACACAGACAGAGTGTCCTTCATTCTGCTGTAGAATATAAGGATTTTTCAATAATAGGTCAGTTGGGTGCACCGGATATGAGAATACCTATTCAATATGCGTTAATGTATCCTCAGAGAATACAATGTCCTACCAAACGACTTTCACTGACTGACTGCGGATCACTTACGTTTGAAAAACCGGATTATGAAACATTTGAATGTCTTTCAGTATGCATAGATGCAGTTAAAAAGGGAGGAGCATATCCGTGTATAGCAAATGCAGCAAACGAAGAAGCTGTAGGATACTTCCTTGACAACAAAATCAGTTTTTTAAAAATAGGTGAACTTGTAAAAGCAGCTGTCGATAATTTCTCGTATTCTGATCTTCAGAAATATGATGACGTTGTATCAGCTGACAGAATGGCAAGAGAATTTGTTAAATCTAAAATATAGAAATCTAAGGAGTAATTTTTTATGAATATAATTATTGCATTAATCGTATTCGGAATTCTTGTTGCTATTCACGAGTTCGGACATTTTGCTGTAGCAAAGCTCAGTGGAATCAGGGTTAATAAATTTGCAATCGGGATGGGACCGAGGATTGTAAAATTTACAAAAGGAGAAACAGAATATTCTCTGAGATTATTCCCTGTCGGTGGTTTCTGTGCAATGGAGGGTGAGGATGAACACAGCGATGATCCGAGAGCGTTTCACAATAAACCGATTATCAACAGAATAGGCGTTGTAGTTGCCGGTGCAATCATGAACATTATACTTGGATTTATTGTTGCAATCATTATGACAAGCGTTGCCGATAAGATACCCACAAACACTATCGTTAAGTTTGAAGAAAACGCAATGAGTGAGCAGACAGGTCTCCGGACAGGCGATGAGATAATTAAAATGGACAATATGAGAATATTTACAAATCAGGATATTGCCTATAAACTCAATAACACAGCTGATGGTGTTTTTGATCTTGTTGTAAAAAGAGACGGAAAAAAAGTTAATCTTAATGACGTTAAATTTTATGATTCATATTATTACTACGTAGAAAAGAAAGCCGGAGAAAAGGATAAATATATAACGTTTGAAACCAAAGAGGAGTATACAGGTACTGAGGAGCTTGAACTGGCTGAAAGCAGATATGACTTTTTTGTTGACGCTGAAAAGGATAAAACAATAACTTCTGTTATAGACTATTCATTCAGAAATACGCTTACACTTGCAAGACTGATATGGATTTCACTTATAGATCTTGTAACCGGACAGTATGGTCTTAACGATTTGTCAGGACCGGTTGGGATTGTATCCGCAATAGGCGACGTAAGAGCATATGGCATTGAAAGCCTTCTACAGCTTGTTGCTATGATAACAATAAACCTCGGTATATTTAATCTGCTTCCGCTTCCTGCACTTGACGGAGGAAGGCTGGTATTTTTAATTATTGAAGCAATAAGAAAGAAACCTATACCGCCTGAAAAAGAAGGAATGGTCCATTTTATAGGACTTGCGCTTCTTATGCTTCTTATGATAGTTGTAACAATAAACGATGTAAAAAATTTGTTTTAATACATTAAAAAAACAGAGCATATAAAGCTCTGTTTGCCTTTGCATAAAGACATGGAGGAAATTTTAAATGAGAAATGTTAAACCTGTTAAGCTTAATGATCTGACATTCGATGGCAGTCATGTTTATATTCAGTCAATGCTCAATACAAAATCCACAGATATTGACGGAAGTGTAAGACAGGCGGTTGAGCTTGAAAAGGCAGGCTGTGAGATTATTCGTGCAGCAATTCCTGATAAAGATGCAATAGCTCTGATACCTGCAATAAAATCCGCTGTAAATATTCCTCTTGTTGCTGATATTCATTTTGATTACAGACTTGCACTGTCAGCAGTTGATGCCGGAATTGACAAAATAAGAATTAATCCCGGAAACATAGGAGATCCCGACAGAGTAAAGGCTGTTGCAAATGCCTGTGCAAATAAAAATATCCCTATAAGAATAGGTGTTAATTCCGGTTCTGTTGAAAAAGAAATCCTTAAAAAATTCGATGGCCCGACTCCTGAAGCATTGGTAGAAAGTGCAATGGGACACGTGAAAATACTCAACAGGTTTGACTTTGATGATATTGTTATATCCATTAAATCTTCAGATGTCAGAAATATGATACAAGCGTACAGAAAAATGGCTCAGACAGCTGATTATCCGCTTCATCTCGGCGTTACAGAAGCGGGAACAGAACGTATGGGAATAATAAAATCATCTATAGGTATAGGTTCTCTTCTTGCTGACGGAATAGGTGAAACGATAAGAGTCTCACTTACCGGTGACCCGGTGCGTGAAGTATACGCTGCACGTGATATTCTTAAAAGTCTTGGGCTCAGAGGGGGACCGCAGCTTGTTTCATGTCCTACATGCGGAAGAACGAGAATAGATCTTATCGGTCTTGCAAATCAGGTTGAAAAAGAGCTTGCCGGTATTCAAAAGGATATAAAGGTTGCAGTAATGGGATGCATAGTAAACGGTCCGGGTGAAGCAAAGGAAGCAGATATAGGAATTGCGGGCGGAGAAGGCTGTGCCGTTCTTTTTAAAAAGGGAGAAATAATAAAAAAGGTGCCTGAGTCCGATATATTAAGTGAACTGATGAAGGAAATAAATAATCTGTAAATTTGGACAGGAGAATTTTAATGAATGAAATAAATGTTCTTGATTTTTTAAAGGAATTCAATATTGAAATACCGGAAAAAATATCGGGGGGAAGTATATTTAAAATTACATATACGGGTGACTTGAGAGCAATTTCATTTTATATAAAATTTTCAGAACTTATAGACTTTGAAAGTACACTTAAATTTGAAAATAATCTCAGAGCAGGCTTTGCAGTTGAAAAAATAAATATACTTTGTTTTTATCCCTCAGAACTTTTTTCACTCGACTATTTCAGCGTCCTTAAAGATAAGCTTAAGAGAAAGCTTTCTGTTGTAAACGGATTTCTTGATGAGTGTATTGTCACAGAAATTGATGAAAATTTACTTAATATTGAGTTGAAAACAGGCGGATATGAACTGCTTATGAAATCAAATTTTTGTCGTGAGCTGTCATCGCTTATAAATCAGGAATTTGGATTAAATTATACAATTAACCTTACAGGTGAGCTTACTGTAAAAAATGAAGAGCACGAAAAGCTAATCGGTCAGGCAATGGCTGAATTACCAAAGCGTACAGAGCAGTTTATTTCAAATGAGGGTAAATCCTCACCGAGTCAGGGGAGTTCAAGGAATATTTCATTTCGGGAAGTACCTCTTGATTCGCTTGGGCTTTCAGTTAAGTTTACCGATGACCTCGGAAAGCTTATCAAAGGACGTGAGATAAAACAAGAGGCGGTTCCGATTTCTGAAGCTGTAAAAAATTTAAACAATAAGGTTACTGTATGGGGTGATGTGTTTGAATGTGAAAGCAAGGAAATTAAGGGGGACAGAACGGTATTTTCATATACAATAACTGATTACACAGGTTCTGTTATAATAAAAATATTTGAAAAAAACGATAAGATTGATGAGTCAGGACTTGGATTTGTAAAAAAAGGAAGTACAATTATTGTAAACGGACGAATTGACTTTGATAATTTTGCAAAAGATATATCAATGATGGCTGATTCAGTTATAATCGGAACAAGAATAATGAAAAAAGACAATGCCAGAGTCAAACGTGTTGAGCTTCACATGCATACTTCAATGTCTTCAATGGATGCAGTTACACCTGCAGAACAGATTGTAAAGAGAGCGCACGAATGGGGCCATCCGGCTGTTGCAATTACAGACCATGGAAATGTTCAGGCATTTCCTGAGGCTATGAATACAGCAGCTGGGTTCAAGGATCCTGATTTTAAGGTGTTGTACGGATGTGAAGCATATGTTGTAAATGATATTAACAGACTGAAAATTCTGCATAATGATGACGGCAGAAGTGTAAACGATGAAATTGTTATTTTTGACGTGGAAACTACAGGATTAAGCAGTAAAAACGACAGACTTACCGAAATAGGCGCTGTCAAGGTCAGAAATATGCAGATAATTGATGAATTCCATACATATGTTAATCCCGAAATGCAGATACCGGCACGAATTACAGAGCTTACAGGAATAACAAACGGAATGGTGGACGATGCACCTTCCGAAACAGAAGCACTAAAGAAGTTTATGGAGTACTGTGGCGAAAATGCAGTTCTTGTAGCTCACAATGCAACATTCGATGTATCTTTTATCAATGCAGTCTGTGAGCGAAACAATATTGATTTTAAATTTAACTATATTGATACGCTGGTAATGTGTCAGGCGATGCTGACTGATATTTCAAAGCATAAGCTCAATATTGTGGCAAAGCATCTTAAACTCGGAAAATTTGATCACCACCGTGCAACAGATGATGCAAGAATGCTCGCAAAAATTTATATTGAACTCATAAAACGCCTTGTTCAGAACAATGATGTAAAAATACTTTCAGATCTTAACACAAATGTCTCTACTATTGACGTAAAGAAACTTAAGTCATATCACCAGATAATAATTGTAAGGAATCAGCTTGGGCTTAAAAACCTTTATAAGCTTGTTTCATACGGACATCTTAATTATTTTCATAAAAAGCCTCTTATGCCTAAGTCTGTTCTTAAAAAGCACAGAGAAGGACTTATTTTCGGAAGTGCCTGCGAAGCCGGTGAACTCTTTACAGCTATGGTCGAAAATAAATCTCATGAAGAAATTGTTGAGCTTGCAAAATTTTATGATTATCTTGAAATTCAGCCGCATATGAACAACGCATTTATGATTAAGAACGGTATGGCCCGCAGTGAGGATGAGCTTAAGGATTATAACAGAAAGATTGTTGCACTTGGCGAAGAGCTTGGAATACCTGTTGTCGCAACCTGTGACGTTCATTTTATTGATGAGAAGGACAGTATATTCAGAAAAATTCTTCAGACAGGAAACGGTTTTAAGGATTCTGATGACCAGCCGCCTCTGTTTTTCAGAACAACAGATGAAATGCTTGAACAGTTTCAGTATCTCGGTGAAGAAAAAGCATATGAGGTCGTTGTGACAAATACAAATATGATCGCTGATATGACTGAACAGATCCGTCCTATACCTAACGGAACATATACACCGACCATTGAAGGTGCAGAGGAGGATCTTGTTCGTATCACGCATGACAAGGCACATGAGATTTATGGAGATCCTCTTCCTGAAATCGTTGAGAAACGTCTTGACAGGGAACTGTCATCTATTATAAAGCATGGTTTTGCAGTGTTATATATTATTGCGCAGAAGCTTGTATGGAATTCGGTTGAGCATGGTTACCAGGTAGGTTCACGTGGATCTGTCGGTTCGTCATTTGTAGCGTCAATGGCGGGTATTTCAGAAGTTAATCCGCTGTGTCCGCATTATGTCTGTCCAGGATGCAAACACAGTGAATTCATTACTACAGGCGAATACGGTTCGGGATTTGACCTGCCGCCTAAAAACTGTCCTGAATGCGGAACTGATATGATGCGTGACGGACATGATATTCCGTTTGAAACATTTCTGGGATTTGACGGAGACAAAGCTCCTGATATAGACCTTAACTTTTCAGGTGAATATCAGTCGTCTGCCCATAGGTATACAGAGCAGCTTTTCGGTCGTGATAATGTATTTAAAGCCGGAACTATAAGTACTGTAGCGGAAAAGACAGCCTTCGGATATGCAAAGGGGTATTGTACCGATAAAAATATCGAAGTAAACAACGCTGAAGTATTAAGACTTTCAAAGGGATGTACCGGTGTAAAAAAGACAACAGGTCAGCATCCGGGAGGAATGGTTGTTGTACCTAATGATTACGAGGTTTATGATTTCACTCCTGTACAGCATCCGGCAGATTCAACGGACTGTGATGTTATTACGACTCACTTTGACTTCCACTCTCTGCATGATACTATTCTTAAGCTTGATGAGCTGGGACATGTTGTTCCTACGTTATATAAACATCTTGAAGATATGACGGGAATTCTTATAAAAGATGTACCTACATCAGATCCGAATGTAATAAAAATGATAACAGATGCAACTACACTTGGTGTGACGCCTGAACAGATTTTCTGTCCAACAGGAAGTCTTGGAATCCCTGAGATGGGAACAGGATTTACAATACAGATGCTTATGGATTCAAAGCCGACAAAATTCAGCGATTTTCTTCAGATTTCGGGACTTTCTCACGGTACGGATGTATGGCTTGGAAATGCAAAGGAACTCATCGAACAGGGAATATGTACGATTTCTGAAGTTATCGGAACACGTGACAGTATCATGACTTATCTTCTGTATAAAGGTGTTGAGCCAAAGCAGGCATTTCAGATCATGGAAAATACCCGTAAGGGTAAAGCACCGAAAACATTTACTCCGGAGCTGATTCAGATGCTTCTTGACCATAATGTTCCGCAGTGGTATATTGACAGCTGTCTTAAAATCAAATACATGTTTCCGAAAGCTCATGCCGCAGCATATGTAATTGCTGCAATAAAACTGGGATGGTTCAAGCTTTACAAACCTGTTGAATTTTATGCAACATATTTTACCGTAAGAGGTACTGACTTTGATGCGGCAACCGCTATTTTGGGAAAAGGAGCTGTTCGTGAGAAATGCATAATGCTCAGAGAAATGGGCAATGAACGTTCTGCAAAAGAAACAGCAACTCTTGATATGTTATACATAATAAATGAAATGCTTGAAAGAGGTTTTTCATTTCTCCCGCTTGACCTTAAGAAATCACATGCATATAAGTATCTTATCGAGGACGGCAAAATACGCATACCATTCAGTTCTATTCCAGGTATCGGTGGTGCAGCTGCAAACAATCTGTATAATGCAGCACAGGCAGGAAACTATATCTCAATCGAAGAATTCCAGAACAATAGCGGTGCTTCAAAAACCGTAATTGAAATGCTTGAAAAAATGGGCACATTCGGAAGTCTTCCAAAATCAAGTCAGATGACATTGTTTTAAAATCAAGCTCTGCGTATTAAAAGCAGAGCTTGAAAAATGGCTGTTATCGTAAGGATAACAGCCATTTAATATTTAACGCATAGCGTCTAAATCAACAAAAGTAATCTGACCTGGATTCGTTATGCCGTTTCGGTTTGTTAAATCTTTTAAAGCGGTAATAATAGATGTGTTTATATGGTTGCTCTTTTTAACTATTGCCATTCTGTAATTTACAATTACATTTCCGGAAGATGTATTATGAGGCTTTACAAGCTGTACAAGGGCGCTGTTTGCAGCGGACATAACCTTTTTATAGCTCAAATCATCATTGTAAAGCTGGATAGCAACCATAAATTCATCAGAACCTGTACGGTAAATATTGTATCCGACAAATGAATTTTTGATTCTTTCAGCTGTTGAAATAAGCACCGCATCACCGGCATCATTGCCGTAATTGATATTAACGTTACTGAAATCACTGATGTTTATCATTGCAAAATAATACGGTGAGTCCGGAGAATTTTTAATCTTGCCGTCTTCAAAATCATTGCAGAAGGATACACGGTTATTGACCTCAGTAAGAATATCGCCGAATATCGCTGTATTAAGTGATTCTTTGGTTTTAGCATTTTTCTGAACAGCGGTTGTAAGCTTTCTGGCTGTTTCCTCCTGTCTTTTGTTAAGAAAGTGGAAGAACAAAATAAATCCGAGAGCAAAGAGACAGAAAATATACAGATATATTCTCAGGCTTTTTGTAAGTGAAAATATTTCACTCTTTGTATCGTCAATCATAAGCAGCCAGTTTCTGTTAGGCATAACTGAAAATATTGAAACATATTTTTCATTATTTGCTTTATATTCAAAGTATCCTGTAACAGGGGAACGTGATCCGTTGTATTTTTTGCAGATATCCAATAGTTCCTTGTTGTCGGTTTCTGTTGCTACCTTTGACTTTTCCGGATTGAATATGTATTTGTTATCTGACATATTTATCATACTGTATGATGCGTTTTCCATGCCCTGCATTGTAAGGCTGTTAAGCGATTCTACAAGGCCTTCTGTATAAATTCCAAGGCCGACAAGACCAATAGGATTTCCTTTGTCATCATAAATTGCCTTGTACATTGATACAATTTGTTTCTGACTTGCAGGAGATATTATAATACCTGTATCGTAAACATTGCTTCCTGCGTTGAGCATTGCATCCTGGAGTGCTTTTCTTGGCTCTTCATCTTTTCTTGTAATCATACCAACCGTTAGGGGATTTGTGTGAGCAATAACCTGAGTGTTCCAGTTACTAACATAAATACCTTCAAGATTGTCAATGCCATTTGAAAACTTTTTAGTGTATTCCTGAGCCTCTTTTTTTGCAGTCAAGTCATCCTGGTTCATCAGCACTCTAGTAATTTCTCCGGCATTGCTATATGCAACTAATGTTTTTTCCGCGCTTTTTACATAGCTTTCTATAATATAGCTTCTCTCATCTGCTATGGTATTCATGTGTTCAATAGAATTTTTCTTTGTGCTGCTTGTTACAGTTGCTGTTATTCCTATAGACAGACCAAGCATTACTGCAAGCTGAATTATAAGTATAATATTAACAGTTGTAAACACCTTTTTTGTTTTATTCATGTTATGATTTTTCCTCCCCAGAATTGAATTATGTTTTTATAATGATTCAGAGAATATATTTATCCGAATAATCCTCCGAATTTCTTCTTGGTTTTCTTATTGCTGTCATCATCCTCAATCTCATAATCATCATCATCATTAAGCAGGCTGTTTATTTTGTTTCTGAGCTGATCACCTTTTGATGATTTTGTTTTATAAGGAGAATATGTTGAACTTGTCTGGCTCTGATTCAAATAATTTGAACTGTTCATACGACTTGAATTAAGTTGATTGCTGGTCATAGGAGGGTACGCTTGCATGCTTGTAATTGAATTATTTGTGTTTACGGTCATTGAGCCTATATTGCCCTGTGTGTTTTCTGCTGGCTTTGTGTAAGGTTGATAGCCCGGAGTGAAGCTGCCTGAATGTAAAGGAGTATTCCTAACCGGAGATGAAGGATTTGCATTATTGTTTACAGGAAAAGTACTGCCTGAAGCATTGTTATTTGCTATAAATTGATTCACAGCTGTTATAGGAATATTGTGAGTAGGTGTGATAATCTGACATTTAATATTTTCAGGATGTATTGAAATAATTATATTTATGCAGCTGTTGCATGGCAATATAAGATTAAGTGTGTATGAATTAATAACGGTTATGGATTCAATAATATTTTCATTATTTAATTTCATATTGTTTATTGCATCTATTTCAGCATGAATTAGATTTACCGTACCGTTATTCACCTGTATACGGTTTATACCTGTATATATGTTTCCTATATTTGTTCTTATTACGCACACTGTATCGTCAGGATTTACATAGACTCCACTTTCAGCACGTTTTTTTGCAACCTCAGCTGCTATATTCAGAATAACGTCATACGCCATATTTTAACATCGCCTTTCATATAAAGCAGCATATATACTGCTTCCATTTACAAAAATTATAAATAACAAATCTTATGCACTGAAAAATTATTTAGTCTAATAGTAATTCATATTTCTGAGTTGCCTAAAATCAGGCTGATGTTTTATTATTGGTAGTCATATATGTTCCTCTGTTCCTCGCTTATTGGATAAAAATAATTCAATTACATATTTGTGCACATAAAGTTATGTGCTGTGATTTATATTTTTGTAGAAAAAGTATTTTATATAAATAAATTATATCATATTATTTTTTTTATGTCAATAGTTGGACTCCGGAAGTTTCAGTAACAGACTGAATTGATCGGGCTTTCTGGTCGCACTTTTGACCTTCGGTCATATATCTATAACTTATACATATGGCTGAATAGCAATATAGAAACAATTTATGTATACAACAAATGAAAAATATATTGACTTTTATTATCCAGCATAATATAATAATACTTAAAGCTTAGCTTTACGGCTTTAATATATATAAAGTTCACTATTAATAATGTTTAAAATATTGAACTGAAAAGAACAGATAGAGAAGGAGAATTCTTATGTTTGGATTATCATTTGCAGCAATAATGGCCATACTTTTATTTCTGATTTGCTTAATTATTGTTTCAATAATAGCAAATTATAAGCTTTTTCAAAAAGCAGGAGAAGAAGGGTGGAAATCACTTATTCCAATTTACAGTCAGGTAGTATTCTGTAAATGCTTTTTAGGAAAAGCTGAGTATGCCGCTATTCCTATTGCATCTCGATTTTTTTTACGATTTTGGACCAAAGTGACTTACTTTGTTTCTTTTTTGACTATTCCTCTTGCTATAGTATCAATTATATTTAATATTTATCGAAATATTTCCCTTGGTAAATCATTTGGAAAAAGCAACAGTTTTATATTTGGATTAGTGTTTCTTCCATTTGTTTTCCAATTAATGCTTGCATTCGGCGATGACCAGTATTATGGACCAAGAGGCGTTTCAGCATATTCAGATATTTATAATAAAGGTTACGGTAATACTCCATATATCGGTACAAACGGATATATGAATAACGGATATAATCTCAATAATGCTTACCAGAACACAGGATATGCAAACAGTAACACATATCAGAACGGTGGATACAATAACAATACCGGATACCATAACACCGGATCTTCAAACAGTAACGCATATCAGAACGGTGGATACGATAACAACTCGGGATACCAGAACACCGGATACCCAAATAGTAACGTATATCAGAATGATGGATACGATAACAATACCAGGTACCAGAATGTCAATAAGGCATATGGTAATTCATATAATCAAAACAACAATGGTATTATGGATGATATTGATACATCAGGTATCAAGACTGATAATTTATAAAAACACAATTTTAATTTAAAAGTGGATCTCAGTTATGAACAGCAGAGATTCACTTTTTTTATATTTTACTCTAAGTAACCATAACGAATTTTATTATTGAAATTTACCAATAAATATGCTACAATAGATACACTTGTTTTAATAATAACAAATTGAATGAGGAAAATGCATTTTTCTGCATTTAATAAAGAAATTTGAAGGAGATAAAAAAATGAAGGCAAAAGTGATATCTATTTTTTCTGCATTGATATTATCTGTCCAGAGTATTCCCGGAGGAAGAACAATATCAGCGTTATCTGAAAAAAAATTTTACGGAGACGCTAATAACGACGGAAAGGTGAATGTGTTTGACAGTATCCGCATCAAACGGGAAATATTATCGGGAAACGGAATTGAGTCAGATTATAAAATATTCGGTGATTGTAATAATGATCTGAAAATAACATTTAGTGATTATTTTGACCTGTCAGAGCATATACTTGAAGAAAAGAATCTTCCGAATTGGAGCATAAAAGGCTGGAGTACTGAAAACGGTCATAAATATTATTATAACAATGGGCAGAAGCTCGTAGGTGATCAGAATATTTTCGGACAAAATTACAGATTCAAGGAAAGCGGAGACTTTTTAACCGGCTTATATAATTTTGAGGGCAGTACATATTTTTCGGATGACCATGGATTTCCGTTAGGGGGTTGGAGAGATATAAACAACAACAGATATTATTTTGATAACGTAAACGGAAAAGCGTATACCGGGAATATTGTTATTGAAAACGGACATTATTATTTTGATGGAAGCGGAGTAATGAAAACCGACTGGCAAAATCTAGGCAGTTTTATTGATACAAGTAATGCGTTGTATACGTATGATATTATGACAGAGGATATAAACAGAATAAGCAGTCAGTATCCGGGGCTAATCAAGGTAAATATTCCTGCTCAGACATATGATCAGAGAAATATTTACGATATAGTATTCGGTAATCCACAGGCTAAGAATCAGATTGTTATACAAGCCTCATGTCATGGAAGAGAATACATGACATCACAGCTTGTAATGAATCAGCTTGAGTTTTATCTAAAAAATTATTACTCACTCAGCTACAATAACGAAAGCTTTGAAAGTATTTTCTCTGATGTTTGTATTCATATAATTCCGATGCTTAATCCGGACGGAGTGTCAATAAGTCAGTATGGTGCCGATATTATAAATAAGCTTGATATGCGTGCGGCTTTGTATGATATGTACAGATACGATTTTGCAAATAAAATAACATCACTGAGTATGATGCAATATTTTATAAAATGGAAAGCAAATGCCAGAGGTGTTGATCTTAACAGAAATTTCAGTACATACTGGACAGATAACAGATCTGTAAAACGTCCCAGCAGCAGCGGATTTCCGGGTGAATGTGCTGATTCAGAGCGTGAAACTCAGGTTCTTGAAAATATAATTAATTCACTTCCGTCACTCAAAATGGTACTTAGCTATCATTCATCAGGTTCATATGTGTATTGGGCATATGGCCAGACAGGCGAATTCAGAGCAAGATGTCTGGATATGGCAAGGACCATTCAATCAGTTACGGGGTATAATCTTCTGCAGAGTGATGACTATGATTCAGGCTGCAGCAACTGGGTATCATCCAAAGGTCTAATTGCAGAAACTATAGAAATAGGAAACGGCGATTCCCCGTTAGCATCAAATGAGTTTGGCCAGATATGGGAGAGAAACAGATTTGTATGGGCAGCTATTGCAGCAAAATACTGATATCAGATATTTTTTATAAAAATAATCACAATTTCCAAAATAGTGTTTTATGAAAATTCATAAGTAATGATAAATCCCCTGTGTCACATTGACACAGGGGATTTATCATTACAAAATTACAAAAAACTCAATTCCGTTATAATGTTTTGGCCGGGCTGTAATTTTACCGCCATGAGCCTCAGCGGTTGCCCTTGCTATGGACAGACCAATGCCTGTTCCGCCTGAATGTGTATTTCTTGAATTGTCAGGACGATAAAATCTATCAAAAATATGTTTGAAATCAATTTGTTCAGTGGATTCACAGGTGTTTAATATTATTATTTCAATTCTCTTTCCTTTGCGGCAAACGTCTAATTGTATTTTTCCGTGTTCACAGGAATATCTGATAGCATTATCCAGCAATACGGATACCATCTGCTGAACGGCGTTTTTATCGCCGCAAAATATAATCCCGTCTTCAATGTGCTGTACATATTCCTTGTTTTCAGCATTTGCTCTGGTAGAGAACGGTTCTGAAATTTCCCATATTGCATCACTGATAGAAAATTTCTGTCGTTCTGGCAAAGGCTGTTCTTCGTCAAGCCGGGATAATGCCACAAGATTTGTGATAAGCTTTCCCATTCTTGCCGACTGTGACCTTATATTCTGAACCCATTCGTCATCTGCATGTTCCATTGCAAGGATATCTGCGCTTGTGGAAATGGAAGTCAGCGGAGTTTTAAGCTCATGACTTGCATCGGTAATAAACCTTTTCTGGTTTTCAATGTTTTTTATATATGGATTAAGTGCTCTCTTGGAAAGAATAATGACCAAAACAAAAACCACAAGCAAACTTAGTGCGGCAACCGCGACAGAAACAATAAAAAGGGTTTTCATTGAATTTATTTCTTTTTCGACATTAAGAAATATTATATCCCTTCCTTTATCGTGTTCTGATACCAGAAAACGATAAGATTTGTAATAGCCGTTTTGTTTTTCTTTTTCAAGTATTTCTCCTGTAAATCCTGCCGCCTCATCTTCAGAAACAGAAGCAATATAATCATGATTCATACCAGTAATTTCCCCGTTCTTGTTGGTATGTACTACAAAGAAACGCAACATAAATGGTGCTTCAGGTGAATGTCCGGGCATTGGGATTTTACCAGGTGTAAAGCCAGGTACATCTGTTCTGTTCATATTTGTGATGTTTTTAAGGGTTTCATCCTGTTGTATGGTGATGATATTATAATTCCAGAAATTAATTGCTATCAGCAGAACAAGTACCACCACAGTTATAGCTGACATTACAGCTTCGATAAACCGCCATTGCATTTTTTTGAACATCATAATTCCTCCAGAGCATATCCGGCACCACGAATGGTTTTTATTTCAATATCTGAATTAATCTGCTTCAATTTTTTTCTCAGAAAACCTATGTATGTCCAGACAACGTCAATACTTGCCTGCGAATCCAGCTCCCAAACACTCTCCATAATATGCTCAGATGAAAATACCTGTCTGGGATTACGCATCAATAGCTCCATCACCTGAAATTCTTTATTGTTCAGATTCACTTCACTATCATTTGAGGTAAGAATGTACCGGTTTATATCGAGCTTAACATTTCCAAAGGAAAGAATATCGGAGATATAGACAGAACTGCGGCGTGTTAGAGCTTTTACTCTTGCCACAAATTCACTCATGGCAAATGGTTTAGACAAATAATCGTCTGCACCTGCTTCAAGTCCCAAAACACGATCCTCCACCTCACTTTTGGCGGTCAGAAAAAGAGTCGGGGTTGCAATACCTTTTTTTCGTGCGGACTGCAATACTTCTAATCCATCCATGGACGGCATCATTATATCTAAAATCAAAGCATCATAATGAAATTGCATAATATAGCCAAGAGCATCTGCACCGTTATGTACCATATCAACGGTGTATTTGTTTTTTTCAAGTACTATTTTTAAAGCTTTAGCAATGGAAACCTCATCTTCTGCTATTAATATTCTCATGTTGACACCTCTGTTTTAAGTTTTGCATATCTTTAGATATTATACATTATAAAGCTGAAATAAGCCTGAAATTATCATACAATATTTTTTTAATAGAATAAATATATATCACTAAAATTTCACATTATTATCATTATGTTTTTCAGGTAGATTTTTGGTCATGCAATTAAAATCTAAATAAATCAACACGAGAAAGGAGCAATAAACCATGCAGGAAACAAATAAATATCGCCATGAGCTGAAATATAAAATAAACTATGGTGATTATTTGTCTTTACGACAGAGATTAAAAGTATTCATGCAGAGTGATGAACATAGTGATAATAACGGGCGTTATGTAATACGAAGTATCTACTTTGACAACATAGACGACAAGGCATTACGTGAGAAAGTTTATGGATTTCCGAAACGTGAGAAATTCCGTATACGTTATTACAACGATGATTTTTCCTTTATTACGCTGGAAAAGAAAATCAAGTACAATAATCTTTGTATGAAATTCAGCGCACAGATAACAGAGGAAGAATGTCGTGCGATTTTATCGGGAGATACCGGTTTTATGAAATTACATACGTCCCAGCTTGTCAGGGAACTTTTCTTCAAAATGAAAAGTCAGCAGCTCAGACCCCGGGTACTTGTATCATATATCCGTGAGCCTTTTGTATTCAGTGCAGGAAATGTTCGTGTTACATTTGATTCTGACATAAGAACGACACTTTTTCATGGATCATTTCTGGAAAAGGATTTGCGTGATATAAGCGCACTCGACAATGCTGCAGATATAATACTTGAAGTAAAATATGATGAGTTTATCCCAGACATTATTTTACATTTAATTCAGACGGAAAATATTCGTCAGCAGGCTTATTCAAAATACGGTGCTTGTCGCCGTTTCGGTTAATTACAGGAGGTTTTTATTATGAGTTTCAATGATGTTTTCAAGTCAAGTTTTATTAATAATATTTCGTCTTTTTCGCTTATTGATATGATGATTGCTATGGTTGTATCACTCGCAATCGGACTTTTTATTTTCCTTGTTTACAAAAAAACATTCAGCGGAGTAATGTATTCCACAGGCTTTGCGATGACTCTTGTAGGACTGTCACTTGTAACAACTCTCGTTATTATGGCAGTTACCTCAAATGTTGTGCTTTCTCTTGGTATGGTCGGTGCATTATCAATCGTTCGTTTCCGTGCGGCAATAAAAGAGCCAATGGAGATTGTATACCTGTTCTGGTCTATTGCAGTGGGTATTGTTATAGGTGCAGGTATGATCCCGATGGCTATTATAGGTTCTGTGATTATCGGTGTGATTCTTTTGGTTTTTGCAAATAGAAAGCTACGTGAAAATCCGTACATTCTTGTGCTTAGCTGTGTTAATGAAAAGGCTGAAACAGAGGCACTGGATCTTCTTGAAAAGTCGGTAGAACGTTTTGTGATTAAGTCAAAGACCGTCAATGCTGCCGGAATTGAGCTTACAGCTGAGCTTCGCACAAAAGACGCAACTACAGCTTTTGTAAACCGTATCAACGATATCAGCGGTATTGAAAATGCAACGCTTGTCAGCTACAACGGGGAGTATATGTCATAATGGAGGGAGATAAGCATGATTGTAAATAAGCACATCACGAAAATTGTATATGCGGTCATGGCAGTATTGGTCATAATTTGCTTATTCCTGATGGTGTGTGGAAAAAAATTTATAAGTATTTCGGGTGTCAGCATGGAATACGAGGATAAGCTTTTCAATACAGAAAAAATCCTCAATCTGAATATTCTTATGGAAAGTGAACAATGGAATGAAATGCTTGAAAATGCCACAGAAGAAAAATATTATCAGTGTAATGTTGAAATAAACGGACAAATGTTTTATCGTGTCGGAATTCGTCCGAAGGGAAACACAAGCCTTAGTTCTATTGCAGCAGACCCTGATAACAACCGATACAGCTTCAAACTGGAATTCGATCAGTTTGTGGACGGACAGACCTGTTTTGGCCTTGATAAGCTGATACTTAACAACAATTATGCCGATGCCACTAACATGAAAGAGGCTCTCATATATGATATGTTTCAATATCTCGCTGCAGACGCTTCTCTTTATAACTATGCGGAAATTTCAGTAAATGGCGATTACTGGGGCGTATACACAGCACTTGAAGCAGTCGAGGAAAGTTTTCTTATCCGAAACTATGGTGTAGAAGCAGGAGAACTTTACAAGCCTGACAGCATGGAAATGGGCAATATGAAAATGCCGGAAATGGATTTTGAAAATATGACCCCTCCAACAGGAATCGGAGAAGATGCATTTTCACCGCCACAATTTAATGGAGAAATGCCAAAGCCAGGACAGGGAAGTCCGGAAAATATGTGGGGACAGAATAGTACAGACAGCATAAAAATGACACCTTCACAAGACAGTACAATGCCTGATATGGAAAATTTTAAATTCTCTGACATAAAAGGCAAAGGTGGTTTCTCTATGGGTGGCAATGGTGCAAATCTGAATTACTCAAATGACGAGCTGGATAGTTACTCTACAATATGGGAAGGTGCTGTTTCAGATACTACGGACAGTGACCACAAAAAGGTTGTAAAGGCTCTGAAAAATATTTCTGAGTGTACAGATTTAGAAAAGTATATGGATACCGATAATCTTGTGAAATATATGGCTGCCCATATTTTCTCAGTTAATGCCGACAGTCTTTCAGGAAACATGGCGCATAACTACTATCTTTATGAATCGGACGGTCAGCTGAATATTCTCCCATGGGATTACAATTTATCTCTTGGAGGTATGGGCGGAATGGGCAATATGAGCGGTGAAAATAACGCTACATCTGTTGTTAACGATGCAATTGATATGCCGTTTTCAGGAACTGAATTTTTTGATGCACTTTTAACCGATGAAAAATACTGTTCAGAATATTACAATTGCCTTCAGCAGCTTGTTGATGATTATATCTTCGGTGACCGATTTGAGGAGTTCTATACCCGGACACGCAGTCAGATTGATGAGCTTGTAAAGAATGACCCTAATGCTCTTTATACTTATGAAGAGTACGAAACGGCTGCTGATACCCTTTATGATGTGGTGCATCTTAGAGGTGAGAGTATAAACGGACAGCTTAACGGTACAATTCCATCTTATGAAAGTCAGCAGAGTGATTCGGATACACTTATTGATGCATCTCATATTGACATGAGTGTTATGGGAAGTATGGATATGGGCGGCAATATGGATTTCATAAGAAATAAACAAAATCAATCTTATGCAGAAACTGAAGATTCCGATGAGGCTGCTATTGCTCCAGGTTTGAATGGTGAAATGCAGGACGGAATGACACCTCCACAGAACGGTGAAATGCCTGAAGGCTTTGACCCTACAAAAATGAAAGGACAGATGCCCGGAGGTATGACCCCACCGCAGAACGGTGAAATGCCTGAAGGCTTTGACCCTTCAAAAATGGAAGGACAGATGCCCGGAGGTATGACCCCACCACAGAATGGGGAAATACCTGAAGGCTTTGACCCTTCAAAAATGAAAGGACAGATGTCCGGAGAGATGACCACACCACAATCTGCTATGCCTGTAGAGAATGAAAATCAGAACGGAGAGGAATCTGCAAAAGACAAGCCTTCTGCACAGTTTCCAGATGGTAAAAAACCTGGAAATATTCCTGAAATGAACGCTAATCAGAATAACTCGTCTGCACTGCGGGATAATCTCATAATGTATGGTATTTCTGCTGTTGTGATGATTGGAGGACTCATTTTTGCCGGCCTTTATCGCAGAAAGTCAAGAAGAAAATAATCATCTGTAAATTATACTTCATATTATTATAAGAAATAATATTTTTTACTGATGTATTGAGAAAAGGAGCTCTAAAATGCTAAAAGGCAGCCTTAATGGCTGCCTTTTAATTATAAGAATGATTTAAATAAATTTAATATTCTTTGAGCGTAAACGTTGAAATAAGATTTTTAAGAGCTGTTGCCTGTCCTGAAAGTTGCTCAGAAGCAGCTGCACTCTGTTCTGATGTTGCGGAATTGGTCTGGACTACACTTGAAATCTGGTCAATGCCTGTACTTATCTGTTCTATCATTTCAGCCTGCGACTTACTTGCTTCAGCTATATTTTTGACAATTGATTCGACTTCATTTGACTTTTGTCCCACTTTATTCATTACATCTACAGCTGAAGCTACAATATGTGTACCATTCTCAACTGCATTTACTGACTGTTCAATTAGAACCGTAGTGTCCTTGGCAGCATTTGCAGATTTGCTTGCAAGATTTCTTACCTCGTTGGCGACAACTGCAAAGCCTTTTCCTGCTTCACCGGCACGGGCAGCCTCAACAG
>JAEWXO010000025.1 GCA_023458875.1 Bacillota bacterium
AAAATATAAAAATCGATAATGAAGCTCCTAAAATAAAAGAAGCACAGATATCCTCTGAAACCTTTAAAAACGGTGATAAACTAACCCTTACATTAAATACAACAGAAAGCAGGGGTTCGGGAATAGACACAAACAGTATTAATTTTACCATGAACGGAACGCAGATATCAGGTGACAAGGTAAACTGGAATGATAATAACGGAGTATGTACATGTGAGCTTACAGTCAAAGAAAAAGACGGTCTTGCTGAGATATACGGAAAAGATGAAAAAACTCCGGTATATGTAATAAAAAGCGACAACGAGGAAATAAAAATAACTGATATTTATGCCTCAGACAAGGTAGGAAACAAGGGCGATTCTTATTCAGGTAAGGTTTCATCCGTATATTATGCACCACTTGAAAAAGCCTTTGAAAATGACACATTAGTTTTTAGTTCCGATAATGCGTCACCTTTTACATATGCAATAGACGGGAATACACTTAGTGTTTCATTCAGCGCCACGCACCCGGTGGGATTAAAAAATATAAAGCTTGCAGGAAATGATATACAGGCAGACGGATATTCTGAGAAATGGAGCTTTTCATGTAAAATCGGTGAAGATCAGGACATAAAGGATAACAGTGATATTGATTTTACCTTTACATTGTTTGACCAGGCAGGAAATGAAGAAGTTTCAAAAACTCAGAAAAATGCGTCAAACAGAATAATCTACTTTGCACCTCTTAATGAAAGCTGTAAAAGCTTAAGCTTTATAAGCGACAATAAAAAAGCAGGACTTGTAAAAAACAGTGATGTTCTGACTCTGTCACTTGATGCTTCGCATAAGGTAAATATAAAAAAGCTTGAAGTAGCAGGCGAAAGCGTAAACACTGACAAATCACTCTTTAAAGATAAATGGAATATTGATTATGCTTTAACAGGCGATGAAAAAATAAAAGATAACAGCAAGGTAAAGTTCAGACTTGTTCTTTGTGATGAGGCAGGAAATATCGAATATGCTTTGTCTGATGAAAATATTGATGAAAAAGAATCAATAACATACTATGCGCCTATCGAAAACGTGTTTGATGACTTCAGATTTGTGTCTGATAATAAAGTAAATAATCTTGCAAGAAACGGCGATACGCTTACAGTAAGCTTTACAACAACTCATCCGATAAATATAAGCGAAGCCAGAATAAATGACATTTCCGAAAACGCAGTTATTTCCGATTATGTGTATGATAACGAAAAATACAGCTACAGTGTTAAATATACAATAAAAAATGATTCTGATTCGTATGTGTTCAGCGACGATAATCAAATAATCGCATTTGATATAAAGCTTGACGACGATGCCGGAAATAAAAGCTGTCAGAAAAATGAATATTCATATGACAGAGATCTCGATGATGTAAGCCAGGTAATTTATTATGCGCCTTTACAGACAAGTATAACCAATATTTCTATTAAATCTGATAATACAAAGAGTAATCTGGTTAAAAATGATGATATTGTCACTGTAAACTTTACAGCAGGTCACCCTGTAGATCTTCACAATGTTAAAGTTGCAGGCAAAAATGCGCAGATATCATCTGAAGACAATGAAAAAATGAACTGGACAGTTACATACAGGATAAATAATAATGATGTACCTGATAATACAGCCATTCCGTTTGAAATGTTTATTTCCGACGAATCCGGAAACGGAATCGGAAGTAATAACGAATACACCTTCAAAAAAGACAATACCAACACAATGTCAAAGGTTACATATTATGCACCTATAGAAATAAAAAATCTTCAGATGAGTTCTGATAATCAAGTATCAGGTCAATATGTTGCAAGGAACGGAAACAATATAACGGTACAGTTCCAGACAGCTCATCCTGTAAATATAAAAGAAATGAAAATAGCTGGTAAAAAAGCTGAATTCTCATCGGAAAATAATGACAGGATGCATTGGACAGCGTCATATACAGTCAGTGACGGTGATACGGCTGATAATGAAAAAATAAGGCTTTATTTTGTAACAGGTGATGATGCCGGAAATGCAGATGTAGCATCAAATGAAAACCGTGATATAATTTACTATGCACCTATAATAATAAGTGATGTTACATTTTCATCAAATAATGCCATGAACGGAAATGCATATGCAAAGGACGGAGATACAATTACCGTAAACTTTACATCAAACCATGATGTGCAGACTTCAAATGTTCTTGTTTCCGGAAAACCGGCAAATATAAGCTCATATAATGACGGAATAAAGGAAAGACATACTATTACATACAGACTGACGAATGGTGACTGCATAGATCAGAGTAATATAACATTTAACTTCAGAGCAGATGATATAGCAGGTAACAATCCGGTAATAAATACCGACTATAATGCACAGGGGACAATAAAATACTTTGCGCCTCTTAATCAAAAAACGGTTGTAACCGGAAGCGGAAGAAACAAGAGATTTGCAAAAAACGGTGATACAGTAACGGTATCTGTAAGTACAAATCATGAGGCGTTTTTCACATCATCTCAGATATTTTCAAGAACAGCATCAACAAACGGAAACAATACATCAGAACTGAGTGCAAATATAGTAATCCCGTTAAATGAAAATGAGCTTCAGGAGGGAAACGTTACATTTGACTACAGCATTGCAGATGTGGCAGGAAATGTAATGACAGGAGTCAGAACTGCTGAAAGCGGAGTAGTGTATGACAGGTCACTTCCTGAAGTAACGCTGATGCCTAAAATGAGTGGATTTATGAGCAGGGAAGTAAAGTATACAGTAACATTTTCTGATATAAATCTTGATGCTGATACAGTATCGTTTAAAATAAACGGTGAGGAACAGATAAATGAAAATGACCGTCAGATGATAAGAAACGGTGCGAATACATATTCAAAGGATGTCACAGTTGACACACCGGACAAAACAGAAAAATCATTTACCGTTTCAGCAACAGCAAAAGATAAATCAGGAAACCAATGCAAAAAAGATCCGGCATCAGATGTAACGATAGATAAATTAAATCCGAGAGTAAAAATAAATCTTGAGAACATTATAATAAAAGAAGGCCGTGTAATTTCAACTCCAAAAGTTTTTGAAAAGGGAATAGTAATTGCTGACCTGTTTACTATAGATGAGAATAATATTCAGACGATAGACTGTATCATTGATGATGTAACAGGCATATATCCATGGAATATAAATAAGCCTATAATGACAGACGGAAAGAAGATAATATCACTTCAGGTAAAGGATTTTGCAGGAAATCAGTCACCGGAAATAATATATACATTGCTTATAGACGGAATGGAGCCAAAAATAATAATAAAAGAAGACTATTCAAAGAATATGCTCACATTGCTTGATCAGGGCAAAACATTCAAGGCTGAAACAATGTTTAATATTTCACTTTCTGATATGGCAATAGGTGATGAAACACCTGATTACATAAAGAGTGCATATCTGAGAACACCTGACGGAGAAAAGATAGATATTCTTGACAAAGAAAATCCGTATACTATAGATTTTCAGATGCTTAGCAACAAGGGCTACAAGGACGGAGATTATGCACTGCTTATAAATGCAACAGATGTAAAGGGAAATGAAACAGGAGAAAAGGAATTTACATTTACATTTAAAAATCAGAATTTTATACAGAAGCTTTTCTCAAACCCTGCATTTTGCGGAATAACTATAGGTCTTCTTATTACGGCTGTATTCCTTACAATAGGATACAAGATATTTAAAAAGATAAATGATAAAATAGAAGCACAGATTCCAAAGTGATATATAA
>JAEWXO010000026.1 GCA_023458875.1 Bacillota bacterium
CGTTGTCATATGGGCACCCTGCTCTGCTCATGCTTTGCTTTATTCCTACGAGATTACAGAAGTCAATGAACTCTTTGGAGGTAAACTGTGAGCCTTGATCCGAGTGCAATGTAAGTCCGTCTTTACAATGTGAACTATTGAATTTTCAAGATGCACAATTATTTTTGATGTGCGAAGTTTGAGTTAGTAAATAGAAAAAAAGCCTGATAAAAGTTTGTTTTGTTAGGTTTCTTTTAGTTATAATTTTTTTTTATGTTCCAAAGATGTAACATAAATAACCAATTATTTTTGTGAAAGAGGTATTAATTATGGCTGTTAATAATGGTGATTGTGCATTTATGCTTGTAAGTACGGCATTGGTCTTTGTTATGACACCGGCACTTGCTTTTTTTTATGGCGGTATGGTTAGAAGAAAAAACATACTGACGGTAAAATTTTTATAAGTGACATATCAGAATGTATACGAATAAGAACCGGGGAACGTGGTGCAGATGCGATTTAAAGAAATTGTACAGCTTTTAATATTTTTATTGTAAAAACAGACATCATAATTCGGGAACGTATAATAAAGTGTGTAAGTTATGTTCAGTTTCATTGCTTGATTATTATGACATTCGCAGGCTTATAGATATTAATGCATAAATAAATGCGGTTCAGGGACACTACTTTGCAAATTTAAAAAATCAGCATTACTATAATAACATTGTTTTATTTTATGAGTGAATAATACAAGGTTATGATTTATTAATAAAGTAAAAGGAAGTCATTCTTACGATCAGTTTCGTTAAAGTGACTTCCTCTTTTATACTTCCTGTTCAAAAATCTCCGTATAAGCATTTTAGCTCAATATGAGCTGCCGATTATATATCCAAGACTTCAGTATTTTTATTGACAATAAATCGCATTGTTGATATACTTTAAGTATAAAAAAGTTAATATAACAAATGTGAAAAGAGGTTTTAAATTGAGAAAATCGACAAATAAAGATGATTACTTAAATGAAGATGAATTTGATAATAATTCCAGCAATGACGTGAATAATCGTAAAAATAAAATAAATCAATTTTCCACCAAAGGTAAGATTGTGGGTACCATATTTATATTGATTTTTATTATATCCGTTTTGGGCATGATTTACTTTTCATCCACCAAGCCCTCTATGTCTGTTTTTTTAGTTGGCCTTACATTCTTTTTCGCAGGCATATATCTCTTTACTACTGTTGATCTGGATAGAAAAACTATGCTTTTTTTAATTTTCCCCTTTGGCGGTGCCGGAATGATGATTTTTTCAGGCATTTATACTTTCGGAAATTCTGAAAATAAAGCTTTTGTACTTAATATGCTTCCGTTTCTAATTGCAGGTACGCTGTTTCTTGTTGGTGCAACTATTATTTTACATACAATATCAATAAACAAGTATAACAAAACTTATTGTACAGAGTCTGTTATGGCAGAATGTATTGAAGTAAAGTCACAATATGATGAGGGTACAAAACTATATTGTCCTGTTTATTCTTTTTACTACAACGGAAAAGCGTACGAGGTATGTAATGAAGAATACAATAATGTAGTCGTACCTAAAATAAATGAAAAATACGAAATATTTATTAATCCTGATAAACCAACCGAATACTATACTCAGTCTTCCGCAAAAAGCTTTGTAAAAATATTTCTTGGTGTTTTATTAATGATTATTCCAACGCTGATTGCAGTTTATTATCTTTTTTATAATAATGTGTAATAATATTTCTCAGTTGATTTATGGAAAATAAATGAACCAAAGTAGTAATAATGGTGAATATCATAAAATAGGATTTAAAAGTAAGGGATTATTGAATTGTAATGAGGGACAAACAATTTATTTATAAAAATTGAAAATCAGAATTTAAAAAACAAAAAACAATCAAAGCAATATTTGTAACTTTATTTGTTGTTTACATAATTTATTGCATCTGTATAATTCCTTCGTATCTGCTTGAAAGATCAATGGGGGATTATATTCAACCGTGGTCACGTATAGATTATGAATTATATAGTTCATTTATCGGGACTTTTATTCCTGGCTATATTATATCATCCCAGATTTTACGCTTATTCCAGCCTTTATAATAAATGTCGGGAATATGATATCCTGTCTTGAACGTCGTAAAGTCGGCAAGAAAGTTAAGCAAATGCCTGTAATCAGGTACAAAGAAAATTGAAAAGAGGTATAACATGGAATTCAAAGATGTTGTAAAGGAACGATACTCATGTAAGAAATTCAGCGACCGCGCTATTGAGAGAGACAAGCTTAACGCTATACTTGAAGCAGGACGTCTGGCGCCGACCGCAAAGAATTTGCAGGAACAGCACATATATGTTGCAAAATCACCTGAAATTCTTGTTAAGATTGACAAGGCTACACCATGCAGATACAATGCACCTGTTGTTTTAGTAGTTACTTTCGACAAAAATAATGTTTTCACATATCCAGGCGGAAAACAAGATTCAGGTATTGAAGATGCAACAATAGTCGCTACTCACATGATGCTTGCTGCTACTGATGTCGGAATCGACAGCTGTTGGATAAACTATTTTGATCCTGATTTACTTGCTAAAGACCTTGGTCTTAATGAGAGTGAGAAAATTATTATGCTTATGGATATTGGATATGCTGCGGAAGGAACAGTGCCTTTGCCAAACCATAGTAGCAGAAAACCAATTGAAGCTACGGTTACATACTTATAAAAAAGAAGGGACTTTTACACAAGTCGCTTCTGTTGTCATATAAAGAATATTTTTCTAGTTTGTAGTTGTTTTGAAAATTCATATCATTGTATGAAAAAACCAATAATTATCATTATACGCTTGATTTTTTTGTTTAATTTATGGTATAATAATTACTAAATATATGTTGGAATAAATAATATCCATGATGATAATGCTGTTTTAATCCTTACTGATGATAAAAAATAACATAACATGTTAAAAAAAATAAGCCAACAAAAAAACAACACTTTGTTCCGCAATTTTATCTTAAGCAATTTTCTTCTGATTCAAAAAACATCTGAACTTAAAGTCCATTCAAATCATCACAACAAATGACAAAATAATCTTACAAAACACTAACATTATATCTTACCGCCAAGGAGGGATATTTCATGAAACGAATAATCTTTATTGATACCGAAGTCAGCGAGACCGACAACAAAGCATATGATTTTGGTGCTGTAAATGAAAGCGGCGAAAAGCTGCATACAGGTTCAATTCATGAATGTCACTCCTTTATCAAAGGTGCAGAGTACCTATGCGGTCATAACATTGTAAGCCATGATTCAAAGTACATAGAAGCTCCGGATAAAATCAGATATATTGATACACTGTACATATCTCCTGTTCTTTTTCCTAACAAGCCATATCACGCATTGCTGAAGGATGATAAATTACAGACCGACGAACTAAACAATCCCCTGAATGATGCGCAGAAGGCAAAGGAACTGTTTTATGATGAAATCAACACATTTGCCGGGCTTGATGATGAAGTAAAGCTCATATATTTTATGCTTCTCAAAGACAGTCCGTATTTTTCCGGATTCTTTCACTATCTTGACTATAATGCCGATGGTGATACTGAAAGAGCAATTATGGCCAGGTTTTCAGGCGAAATATGTGAAAACATTCCCCTGACCAATATTATAATAAGCTCTCCGGTCGAGCTTGCATACTGCCTTGCGCAGATATCTGCAACCGAGGAATATTCATTGATACCGAGATGGGTACAGATGAATTATCCGAATGTTGACATGATAATGCGTGTACTCAGAAATTCATCCTGCCATCAATGTGAATACTGTAAGACAAGGCTGAATCCTACAGCATATCTGAGCAAATACTTTGGATATTCAGGATTTCGTACATATAACGGGGAACCACTGCAGGAAAATGCCGTTACTGCTGCAATAGAGCATAAGTCACTACTTGCTATTTTCCCGACGGGTGGCGGCAAATCCCTTACTTTTCAGATTCCTGCGCTTATGGCAGGGGAAACTGAAAGAGCTTTGACGGTCGTGATTTCTCCGTTACAGTCGCTGATGAAAGATCAGGTGGATAATCTTGAAAAGCGTGGTGTTGCCGAAGCGGTAACGATAAACGGTCTGTTAAGTCCTATAGAAAGAGCAGAAGCAATTGACCGCGTTGAATCAGGCATAGCATCAATTCTGTACATATCCCCGGAATCTCTTCGCTCTGCATCAATAGAAAGACTATTCCTTTCCCGGCGTATTGATCGGTTCGTCATTGATGAAGCACACTGTTTCTCAGCGTGGGGACATGATTTCCGTGTTGATTATCTGTATATCGGTGATTTTATCCGTGAATTGCAGGAGAAAAAAGGTAATGGCTGCAGGATACCTGTATCATGTTTCACGGCGACGGCAAAGCAGAAGGTAATCAGCGACATAAAGGAATATTTCAAGAACAAGCTTGATATTGAGCTTGCATTGTTTGCGACAAATGCATCCCGTACAAATCTGCGTTATGAGGTTCTGTTTAAAGAAACTGATGAGGAAAAATACGAATCTGTACGTTCTCTCATTGAGCAGAAGAACTGTCCTACCATAGTTTATGTTTCAAGAACCAGACGGACAAGACAGCTTGCAGAGAAGCTGACCAATGACGGCTTCACGGCGAGAGCATTCAACGGCAAAATGGACAGCAGTGAAAAGCAGGAAAACCAGGAAGCGTTTATAAATGATGAAGTTCAGATCATTGTTGCAACCTCTGCCTTTGGTATGGGTGTTGACAAATCCAATGTCGGGCTTGTCATTCACTATGATATTTCCGATTCACTTGAGAATTATGTGCAGGAAGCAGGCCGTGCGGGAAGAGACCAGTCCTTGCAGGCTGAATGTTATGTTATGTTCAATGACAGCGACCTTGACAAGCATTTTATTTTTCTCAACCAGAGAAAGCTCAGTATAAGTGAGATACAACAGGTCTGGAAATCTGTCAAGGACCTTACACGTATTCGTCCGGAGGTGTGCTGTTCACCGCTGGAGGTTGCACGTCAGGCTGGCTGGGACGAAAGCATTGCTGATATTGAAACAAGAGTTAAAACGGCTTTGCAGGCTCTTGAAAATGCCGGTTATATCAGACGCGGTAAAAATGTACCGAGAATATATGCCACAAGCATCATTGTAAAAAGCATGATGGAAGCCGCAGCACTGATTGACAGCTCTTTCAGATTTCAGAATGATGAAGAAAGAACAACGGCAAAACGTATTATATCATCCCTTATTTCCAGCAAGAGTGTTTCAAGGGCAGGGAATGCCGATGCTGAGTCAAGAGTTGATTATCTCGCCGACAGGCTCGGAGTAGAAAAGACAAGTATCATACATTCTATACAGAAAATGCGTGAAGACGGTATACTTGCTGACACAAAGGATCTTACCGCCTACATACAGAAAACGGATACTGTCAACAAGTCCATGCTGATTCTGCGTCGATTTCAGGCTCTGGAAACATTTTTGCTCGGATATATAGATTCTGACAAACTCACAATGAACTATAAGGAGCTCAATGAAGCAGCAATTGCAGACGGCGTAAAAACAAGCTCTGTTAATTCTATAAAGACATTGTTTTATTATTGGACTATCCGCAGTTATATTCAGAAGGAACAGGATCAGGCAACGAACCGTGTTGTCATTGTTCCGAAAATTGACCTGGAGCGAATGAGGGAAATTCGTCAGAAAAGTTACAGTATTGCAGAATTTATAATTAACTACCTGTTTGACATAAGCGGTGCAGCCAACAGTCAGAAGGAAGAAGAGCTTGTGGGCTTTTCGGTTCTTGAGCTTATAAACGGATATCAGGCCGGGTCATTCCTTGAGGTAAATGAAAATGATATTGAGGAAGCTCTGCTGTTTCTTGCAAAGATAGGTTCGCTTAAACTTGAAGGCGGTTTTCTCGTGCTTTACAGCGGAATGCGCATACGGAGACTGATACTTGACAACAAGATTCGCTACAAGGTTGAGGATTACAGACAACTCAACGAATTTTATCAGCAGAAAATACAGCAGATCCACATTGTCGGTGAATATGCCAACATGATGGTCCGGGATTATAACGAAGCATTACAGTTTGTAAATGACTATTTCCAGATGGATTATAAAAAATTCCTGTCACAGTATTTCTCAGGAGAAAGAGCGGCGGAAATAGAACGTAATATAACACCTGAAAAATACAGACAGCTTTTTGAAACGCTTTCACCGGAACAGCTTGAGATTATACGTGATGACAACTCAAAGTATATAGTTGTATCAGCCGGGCCCGGCAGCGGCAAAACAAGAGTTCTCGTACATAAGCTTGCTTCGCTGATGCTTCTTGAGGACGTAAAACATGAACAGCTCCTGATGCTGACATTCTCAAGGGCTGCTGCCATTGAATTCAAAAAGAGACTGCGTGATCTTATCGGAAATGCCGCTAATTTTATAGAAATAAAGACCTTCCATTCCTATTGTTTTGACCTGACAGGTAAAATAGGAAATCTGAAGGACTCGGAAAATGTCGTGAAGGATGCAGTCACTCTTCTTAACAGCGGAGATGTGGACCTGGGGCGTATCACAAAATCTGTTCTCGTTATTGATGAAGCACAGGATATGGACGAAAACGAATACGGGCTTGTTGAGGTTCTGATGGATAAAAATGATGATATGCGGGTGATTGCTGTCGGAGATGATGACCAGAATATCTACCGGTTCCGTGGTTCGGACTCAAAATATCTCAAGGAACTGATTACAGAACACGGTGCAAAACATTATGCACTGACAGACAACTACAGAAGCTGTACAAGCATTATTAAATTTGCAAACCGATTTGTAACAGAGATCTCCGGCAGAATGAAAATGGGGGATATCCGTGCAGTTACCGATGCCACCGGCGAAGTCAGACTCATTAAACACAGTGATGAAAATATGGAGGCTGCACCGGTTGAAGATATGCTTTCTGTGAACGCAGAAGGTACAACGTGTATTCTTACAAATACCAATGAAGAAGCTTTGCTGATACTTGGTATACTGAAACAGAAGAACATTCCTGCAAAGCTGATACAGTCAATAGACGGATTTGATATGTATCAGATAGCCGAAATACGGATGTTTCTGAAAATACTTGATTCTGAAAGCGCCTCACCGGTAATCGGTGACGAGCAGTGGAATAATGCGGTCAGTACGGTACAGAAGCGTTACAATAACAGCACTTGTCTGCCGGTGATAATGAACATTCTAAAAACCTTTGCAGATGCAAATGAAAAGAAGTACCGGACTGATCTTGATATGTTTCTGCACGAGTCGAAAATAGAGGATTTTTATACAAGCGAGCATGGAATCGTTACAGTCTCTACAATGCATAAATCAAAAGGCAGAGAGTTTGATAATGCGTATATGCTGTGCCGGAATGTTTCCATGAGTAATGATGAGGAGAAGAGAAAGCTGTATGTAGCTATGACCAGAGCGAAAAAGCGCCTTCATATTCATTATTCCGGAAATAAATTTGATAAGTTTGCAGAGTTTGCTTCTTCATATGAGGTCAGTCTTCTCTCATATTCAAAGCCGTCCGAACTTATTCTGCAGCTTTCACATTCTGATGTGTACCTTGATTTCTTCAAGGATAAAAAGAAGATAATTATTCGTCTTAAAAGCGGAGATCATCTTCATGTGAAAAGCAACAGGCTTTATGTGGAATCCGATGACAGGCTTATTCCGGTTCTTCAGTTTTCTTCAAGATTCAATGATAAGGTAAGAAGTATTGCTGCATCAGGCTATGCACCGTATGACGCTGTTATCAGATTTATCTGCGCATGGAAGGGAAAAGAAGACGAGGAAGCATCTGCTGTTATTCTTGCCGATATTTATTTTCGCAGGATGATTTGAGAGTCCCATCACAGTTAAGGATTATTACGAGCCTGTGAGGATAAGGTTATTATCCACACATCAGTGGTAACCTGACTGCAGTCATTGCTGCAAAAAACCTTTTCATTCAATATTTCCCCCTCATATGGATATTACTCCTGTTTTAATACGGCGTTATGTCAGACTTATTGCAGCATTAAAACCGTAAAATCATGCTGTTGCTGAATTGTTGTGTTATTCCAGTTTCTTAAAGGCTCTTCCAAAGGTTTAGTCTCAACAGTATTTTTCTTTCTTGCCCTTGTTTGCAGTTTTCTCTCAATTTCTGTTTTCTTGGAATGAAGCGTATTGATACGTCCCTGTATGTACTCAAACACAACGCTGTCTGCATAAGCCATTTTCTCCATTGTTTCTGTATTTCCATTAAGCAAATCTGCTTGATTTTACTTATTATACTATATCGAAATACGGAAAACAAAGGATTTGCGTTGATGTGCTACAGCCAACAAAAAATGTGCGGCTAAAAAAGTCCGGGAAAAAGTACCTCTGATAGAAATTCCATCAAAGGTACTGTAATAATCATATATTGAACAAATCATCTAACTCAACAAGCACTACTCCATCTGCCACAGATTGTTTTTTCACCTCATCAGTAAATCCGCTTTTGCTGAAAATGTAGTAATATCTATTTTCAGGTTCATTGAAAATTTCCGATGCAGTTATAAGGTCTTTGTATTCCTCCATATCAAACAGAACGTTTCTGAACTTGCATTCACAAAAAATCGCTGACTTTCTATCCCTGCTGAGACAAAGAATATCAATATCGTCCTGACTTTTTGTTTTAGGATTTGCTCCCCACCATCTTCCGATATCATGTGGAATGAATGGGAGCTTTTTTGCTTTTGCAAGTCTTATCATATACTGCTGACAGATTGTTTCAAAAATGCCGCCCATGTAAGCAGACATATCCTGCATGATTTCAGATGCTGCACCTTGTGTTCCGAGCATTTCATAATAGCTTTTGTTTGCAAACAGGAATTTATACCAGAACTGATAGAAATTATCGGATATTTTATAGAGACTCTTTTTTGATGAAGCTTTTTCTCCGCAAGGAATGATTCTTTCTACAAGCTTGATATTCTGGAGTGTAGTCAGATATTTGGAACATTTCTGACTTTCTTCATGTGTTTTCAGCGAAATATCATTCAGACGATTCGCACCTTCTGCAATGACTTCAAATACGCTGTTATACAATGCAGGTTCACGAAGCTCCATTTTCAGTAGTAGCTGTGGTTCATCACGAAGAAACGCACCTGTACGAAGAATCTGATTGGCAATATTCTTCTCTATTGAAACACTGTCATCAAATGTTTCAAGGTAACAAGGAATTCCACCTAATATTCCGTAAGCAATTAGTTTATCAGTATTTGAGTAGTTCGGGAAAAATTCCGTACCATCAAGATAATCAAATGCTTTAATCTCAATCTGTCCTGTGGAACGTCCGTAAAGCGGACTTTTATATCCCATAACTTCATTTTCCATAAAGCTGACACTTGAACCGCAGAGAATCAGAAAGATGTTCTTCTGTTTCCAGATATGGTCAATGGTATGCTGTAAAATGCTTTTTACAGAAGGATTTTCACTTGCAATAAAAGGAAATTCGTCAATAATAAGGACAATCCTCTCATTGTCAGCTTTATCACCTATATATCTGAAAGCTGTATCCCAGTCCTTAAAATTTCCAAAATATCCGTCACCAAAGAAATTGAGGACAGTTTTTGAGAAATCGTCCAGATTCAGAGCGTCGTTCTTTTCCTGTGCAGAGAAGAAAATTGTTTTATGAGCTTTTGAAAATTCCTGCAATAGTGAAGTCTTACCGACACGTCTTCTTCCATACATAACAAGAAACTGAAATCGGTCATTTTTGTAGCATTCTTCCAGTATGGAAAGCTCACTTTTCCTGCCTATAAACATAAAACCACCTCTTATTTAATATTTACTGAATTATGATTATTATACTCTAAATTCAGTAAATTATCAAGAGATGATTTGAAAAATACAATAAATCATTAGCCTTCCTTGAAAGCTGAACATATATAGATATCTATGCTCTACTCTGACAAACTCCACCCATTATCACCGTGATAGATCATGAGTTTTGTCATGCCGCCGTCTATGCAGATGTTCTCACCGGTGATGAAGCCTGCCTTATCCGAGCAGAGAAACAGCACCATATTTGCAATATCAAGAGGATTTCCGACACGACCGCATGGCTGCTGAAATGCATCAGCTCCCCCATAAACCTTGTAGCTTGTATCTATCCAGCCCGGTGAAATGGAGTTTACCCGTACTTTGCCCGACAGGCTGACTGCAAGAGCATGAGTCAGAGCGGATATTCCGCCTTTGGCCGCTGTATAGCTTTCAGTCTGTGGCTGGCTCATTCTGTCCCTGGACGATGAAATATTTATTATAGAACCGCCATGGCTGAAATACGGTACGAAAAGCTTTGACAGATAGAACGGAGCTGTCAGACCTACAGCCATTGAATACTGAAAATCCTCATAACTGCATTCATTTATACCTTTCATTATTGGAGGTGTATTGTTTATGAGATAGTCGATATGACCGTATTTACTTATAACACTGCCGGCAAATGCTTCAAGAACTGATTTATCTGATATGTCTCCGATGAAATGATTTCCGTCAGCCTTGTCAATAACACATACCTCAGTACCGTTTTTTTGAAAATCTTCGGCTATGCATTTTCCGATACCATTTGCACCGCCTGTAATTACGGCTACTTTATTTTCAAAATTCTTCATAAAGCACGCTCCTGTCTCTTTTGATGATTGTCGTTAAAATTTAAATCTGATTTTAGTATATCATTTTTTGAAGGAAATGTCAAAGAAATATGACACAAGTGATTTTCCTGAAGAGAGAAATACAGGATTTGCACTTTATGCAGTTTTTTTAATGATTACCTTGGCCGCAAGTCCAGTAAACAATGGACTTGCGGCATTTTTTATTAAAAACAGCAATGTTAAATCACAGAATAAACAGAATAATTTAAATCAATTATACGGTAAATCTGCCAGTAATCATACTAATCCTATAGGTATAATTAAAGCAATCGTACAAAAAATTTTTTTCTGATTTAAAAGCATTGACAATTCAGATTAAAATATATATAATAATATCATTGCAAAACATATTAAACACATATGTAAAGTCGGATGATTAAAATGCAGTAAAACCATTATAATCATATATCCGATATTTTTATGTATAACTTTACGATTGGAGGAAACTGATGTGAAAAAGCTGTATGCAAATATTAATCGGAATGGCAGGGCGAGAAGCACAATGATTGGGATAAACGGTAGTAAACGAATGTGTATGCGGCTTTGTTCCGGTGGACGATGTATACCGTAAAGGAATGGTTTGATGGATAAAAATATTATAGAAATCAATGGCCTTTATAAAACCTTTAACGGAGATGGGGAAAATGTGGAGGTTTTAAAAGGGATAAATCTTAAAATAGAAAAAGGGGATATGTTCGGGATTGTCGGTTTCAGTGGAGCAGGAAAATCAACGCTCATAAGATGTATAAACCGCCTCGAGGAGCCTGATAAAGGTAAAATTATAATTGATGGAATTGAAATAACGTCGCTTAATAAAAGAGAGCTTGATATTCAAAGAAGAAAAATAGGCATGATTTTTCAGACCTTTAATCTTTTTGAATCAAAAACAGTTTTTCAGAATATTGCATATCCGCTTCGGATTTCAGGGCAGAAGAAAAAAAGGATAAAAGAAAGAACAGAGGAAATACTTGAACTGGTAGGGCTGACAGATAAAATAAACGCCTATCCGGGGCAGCTTTCGGGAGGACAAAAACAAAGAGTCGGCATAGCAAGAGCGCTTGCAAACAATCCGGATGTACTTTTGAGTGATGAAGCAACAAGTGCACTTGATCCGCAGACGACTCTTTCGATTCTTGACCTTTTGAAGGACATAAATAAAAAGCTTGGAATAACGGTTTTGCTGATAACTCATGAGCTTGAGGCAATAAAATATGCCTGCAATAATATGGCTGTCCTCGAGAACGGGGTTATTACCGATAAGGGAAGTGTCAGCGAGGTTTTCATGAAACCGACTTCTCAGACAGGAAAAATATTTCTCGAAGTATATTCTGAATTCAGGAAAACCGAATTGACAGGAGGTGCAGGAATATGAGCCTTAGAAATCATAGCTTTTTTGATGTTTTAAAATCAGCATTTACGGAAAAAGTCTGGGAAAAACTGATTCCTGCGATATGGGATACTCTTTATATGGTTGTGCTGACTTCCGTAATTACTTTGATTGTCGGAGTTCTGCTTGGTTTGTTTCTGGTGCTTACAAATGATGACGGTCTGTATCCTTTAGCAGCTATAAACAGAACGCTCGGAGGTATCATAAACTGTCTTAGGTCTTTGCCTCAGATAATTATGATTATTGTAATGCTGCCTGTTGCAAGACTGCTTGTCGGTCAGGCGTATGGAGTCAATGCATGTATTCTTGCATTGGCGGCAAGCTGTATACCAATGTTTGCGAGGCTTGTAGAAAGCAGTCTGCTGGAAATACCAAAAGGAAAAACAGAAGCCGCAAAAGCAATGGGAAGCGGCAGTTTAAGAATACTTTTTATGGTTATGATACCGGAAGCCTTACTGTCACTTATAAGAGGATTTACCGTTGCAGTTATTGCAATAATATCCATGACAGCACTTGCAGGAAACTTTGGTGCCGGAGGAATAGGGGATATAGCAGTGAGGTTCGGTTTTCAGAGATTTCAGCATGATATTCTTTTTGCAACAGTATTTGTACTGATAATTATGGTTCAGTTTGTTCAGTTTACAGGAGATTTGCTGTCAAAGCTGCTTTTAAAAAAGTGGCATCTGATCTAATTAAAATAAGGAGTGAGATTTAATATGAAAAAGAAAATCCTTTTAATTACCATATCAATATTTATGATTATAACAGGAGTTTTAGCAGGATGCGGTTCATCCTCATCTGAAAGTTCCAAATCAACTGAAAATGAAAAGCAGGCGGGGTCAACGGCAGGTGAAGAAACAGAGACTGCAGCTTCTGAGGTTACAAAGCTTATCGGTTTAGCGGACCTTGTTCCTCACAGTGAGCTTATTGAATTTGTTGAGCCTCAGCTTGATGCACAGGGGATTGAAATAGAGCTTGTAGGTACTGCCGCTGATGCGACATGGAACGAAAAACTTGACAAGGGTGATATTGATTTTAACTTCTATCAGCACCTGCCTTATCTTGAGGAGTATAACGAAATAAACGGAACAAAGCTTGCAAATGCAGGATATATCCACGTTGAGCCTATTGGCGCATATTCGGAAAAATATAAAAACGTTGATGAAGTTCCTGAAAATGCAAAGATTATTATCCCGAATGATGCAACAAATGAATACAGAGCACTCAGAATTCTTGAAATTGCAGGTTTTATAAAGCTTGATCCTTCTCTCCCTGAGCTTAAAGCATCTCTGGATGATATCGTAGAATACATAAAGCCTGTTGAGATTACCGAGATTGATTCGGCACAGATTATCGGCCTGGCAGCGGATTTTGACATATATATCGTTAATACAAATAAGGCTCTTGAAGCAGGAATTGATACATCGGAATATCTGTTTAAAGAGGGTGAGGATTCGCCGTATGCCAATATTATTGCTGTAAAATCTGAAAGAACCGATGATCCGGCAATAAAAGCACTTGTTAAAGCACTCCAGTCAGATGAAACAAGAAAATTCATTGAAGAAAAATATAACGGAGCGGTTATTCCCGCAAAAATAAATTAACTTAAAATGCAGAAAGGACTTTATTATTATGTCAAAAAAGCTTAAACAGATCGCGATTTACGGAAAAGGCGGTATTGGAAAATCAACAACAACATCAAATATCAGTGCGGCACTTTCAGATATGGGCTACAAGGTTATGCAGTTTGGCTGTGACCCGAAAGCCGATTCTACAAATACTCTCCGGGACGGAACATATATACCGACAGTTCTTGATGTTTTAAGAGAGAAAAAAACAGTTGATGCACATGATGTTATATTTAAAGGCTATAACGGAATTTATTGTGTTGAGGCTGGGGGACCTGCTCCTGGCGTCGGCTGTGCAGGCAGAGGAATAACAACCGCTGTTCAGCTTTTAAAGCAGCAGAAGATTTTTGAAGAGCTTGATCTTGATTATGTAATTTATGATGTTCTTGGAGATGTTGTCTGCGGAGGATTTGCCGTTCCTATCCGTGAGGGCATTGCAGAACACGTTTTCACTGTTTCATCTGCTGACTTTATGGCTGTTTATGCGGCAAATAATCTTTTCAAGGGCATTCAGAGGTATTCAAATTCAGGCGGCGCACTTCTTGGCGGAGTAATTGCAAATTCTATTACAAATCCATATCAGAAAGAAATTATTGATGATTTTGTATCGAGAACACATACACAGGTTATGGAGTATGTACCACGTTCAATTACAGTAACCCAGAGTGAGCTGTCCGGCAGAACAACTATTGAGGCTCAGCCTGATTCTGAACAGGCAAAGGTATACAGAAATCTTGCAAAGAGAATTGATGAGCATACTCAGTCGACAGTTCCTTCACCGCTTGATTCAGAGCAGCTTAAGGAATGGGCAGCGTATTGGGCTGACCAGCTTATAGCAATTGAAACAGGTGAAATCCGTGACAAAGCGTCGAATATATGATTTTTCGGAGGGAAAAATATGAGTGAAATTAACCTTAAATCTCCTGAAGTTCAGATTCGTGAAATAAGACTGAACTCACTGACAGGCTTTCAGGGAAATGCATCGGAGCTTGTAAAGGGCTGTTCCGGCTGTGGTCTGAAGGATAAGGTGCGTTCTTTCAGTCAGTGTCTTGGATGCTCAACTTCGTTTGCGGCTTGTACTACAGTGCTTATTCAGGATGCGGCAGTAATAAGCCATGGTCCGGTCGGATGTTCCTCATGCCTGCATGAATTCGCATTTACATACAGAGTGAATTCTCATCTCAGAGAAATAAAAAATCCGACACAGAGAAAAATATATTCAACGAATCTGGAGGAGCACGACACAATATACGGAGGAAATGAAAAGCTTGCAAATGCAATAAGAGAAGTCTATGACAGGGCAAACCCAAAAGCAATTTTCATAATTACAACATGTGCCTCGGGAATAATAGGTGATGATGTAGACGGAATAGCAAGCGAAGCGGAGGAAGAGCTCGGAATACCGGTAGCAGCAATTTTCTGTGAGGGCTTCCGTTCAAGAATATGGACATCAGGCTTTGATGCAGGCTATCACGGAATAGCAAGAAAGCTTATAAAACCAGCTACGGAGAAGAGAAATATTATAAATGTCATAAACTTCTGGGGAAGTGATATTTTCTCTGAATGGCTTTCTGAATTCGGATATAAGCCGAATTATCTGACTCCGTATTCAACAGTTGACTCCATTGCACATTCCTCTGAAGCTAAAGCTACAATTCAGGCATGTGCAACACTTGGCTCATATCTTGGTGCCTTACTTGAAAAGGACTTTGGTGTTACGGAAACAAAAACATCACCTCCATACGGAATAGCTCAGACAGACAGATGGTTCAGGGAGCTGGGCTCAATCCTTGGAAAGGAACAGGAAGCAGAGGATTTTCTGAAAAGGAAAAAAGAAGAGTATCTTCCTAAGATAGAGGAGCTTCGTGAAAAGTTAAAGGGAAAAACCGCATTTGTTACAGCCGGTGCTTCTCACGGACATTCACTTCTTGCAATACTTGGTGAGCTGGGAATTAAAGCACAGGGAGCGGCTATTTTTCACCATGACCCGGTTTACGATAACGGTTCTCCGGAGTCGGATACATTAGGGCATACGGTTAAGGATTATGGCGATGTTCCGAATTATAATGTCTGCAACAAGCAGGAGTTCGAGCTTGTAAATCAGCTTAACAGAATACACCCTGATATTCTTCTTGCAAGACATGGCGGGATGACATTGTGGGGAGCTAAATTCGGAATACCGTCACTTCTTATAGGAGATGAGCATTATGGCATGGGCTATGAAGGACTTGTAAACTATGGTGAACGTATTCTTGAAACCCTTGAAAATAACGAATTTGTTACTAATCTTGCCAAAAATGCTGTAAATCCGTATTCAAAATGGTGGCTTGAGCAAAAGCCTCATACTTTTCTGGGAGGCGATGAATAATGTCAGGAATAATCGAACAGGAACGCTTTACCTGTGCTATAGGTGCATTGCAGTCGGTAGTTGCAATAAAAAGGGCAGTACCGATTCTTCATTCGGGTCCCGGATGCGGAACGATGGTAAATGGTTTTTTTGAGCGCTCGAGAGGATATGCCGGAGGAAATACTTCTCCGTGTACAAATTTTGGCGAAACAGAGGTTGTTTTCGGCGGAACGGAGAGACTCAGGCAGATTATTGAAAATACATATAAGGTCCTTGATACAGATCTTCAGGTTGTCGTGACCGGATGTACAGCGGATATTGTCGGTGACGATGTTGCGTCAGTTGTAAATGAATTCGCTTCAGGCGGAAAGCCTATTGTCCATGTTGAAACAGCAGGCTTTAAATCAAATAATTATGTATCACACAGCAATGTTTTAAATGCAATAATAAATCAGTATACTGATAAATTCATTTCAGAAAATCCGGTTCGTTCAGAAAAAAAACTTGTAAATCTTTTTGCTTCAATTCCGTATCAGGATCAGTTCTGGAAAGGGAATCTCAAAGAATACAAGAGACTTCTGGAGGGAATAGGCCTTGAAGTAAACATTCTGTTCGGCCCTCATTCGGGCGGAGTAAAGGAATGGCGGTCTGTTCCGAAGGCTAACTTTAATATACTTGTTTCACCATGGTACGGAGAGCCTGTTGTAAAAAATCTCGAAGAAAAGTACGGTCAGCCGTATTATCATTTCAGATATATTCCGATTGGTGCAAACGAAACAATAAACTTCTTAAACGGAGTTATTGAATTTGCAAATGAAAATGGTGCAGAGCTTGATGAAGAAAAGGCAAGAAGCTTTATAAACGAGGAAAACAGTGCATATTATGATGAAATAGATAATCTTGCAACATTTCTGACTGAATTCCGCTACGGGCTTCCGAATCATGTTCATATTCTGCACGATGCAGGATATGTGGTCGGTCTCTCTAAATTCCTTCTGCATGAAGTCGGAATTGTTCCGAAAGAGCAGTTTATTGTTGACAACACTCCGGAGGAATATATTGAAAGAGTAACTGCGGACTTAAAATCAGTATCCGATAAGCGTGATATTCCGGTATATTTTAATCCCGATGCTGGAGCGCTGCAGGATGTTATCAGAAAACTTGATAACAAAGGCAGAGGCATTATTTTAGGCAGCGGCTGGGATAAGGAGCTTGCAAAAGAGAAAGACTTTGACTTTTTGTCAATCTCGGTTCCAACGCCTTACAGGCTTGTTTTAACGACAAACTATGTTGGATTTACCGGCGGATTAAGAATGATTGAAGATATTTATGACACGGTACTTTATTCATATAAGTAGAGGAGTGAGCGGAAATGCCAAGAGTGGCACTTGCTTCAACAGACGGATATTTTATTAATGAGCATTTCGGAAGAGCAAGAGCATTCGCTGTTGTTGATGTCTCGGAAGATGGATACGAATTTCTTGAAACAAGACAGGTTACAAAATGCTGTAATAAAGGCGAGCATAACGAAAGTGATTTTGATAATGTTATAAATGTTCTGTCTGACTGTGATGCGGTTTTTGTCAGCAGAATAGGAATAGAAGCATCGGCATATCTTATTTCAAAAGGATTAAGGGTGTTTACTGCACCGGGAATTATCGATGATGTTATTAAAAAGGTTATAGAAGATAAGGTTCTGTAAAAAAAGACATCACCGCACATAAAAATGCGGTGATGTAAATTATACTATGCTGTCAATCATTGAGTATAAAGAATTTTTATCAAGCTTGCAGAAAGGCGTCGGCGGAGCAGGATCAGGTTCATAATTGCCCAGCTGTTTTTCAAGCCAGATGGTGTCACGCCACTTTCCAAGCTTAAATCCTGTATTATGAAATACAGAAGTTTCTTTAAATCCTGATTTTTTATGAAAAGCAACACTTTTGTCGTTTGGATAAGTTATGCAGGCATATGCTGTTTTATATCCCTGAAGTGCAAGAATATTAAGAAGAACGGTATATAGCTTTTTTGCAATTCCTGAGCGCTGATATTTTTCCTGGACATAGACAGAAGTTTCCGCATTCCACATATAGGCTTCACGTTCACGCTGTTTTGTGGCATAGGCATAACCAACCGGAACCCCGCCAATCTCATAAACAAGATAGGGAAACTGCTCTGTATAATGCAGTATCCGTTCTGCAAACTCATCCCTTGTCGGAACAGTGCATTCAAACGTAATATCGCTGTTCAGAATATATGGCGCATATATATCAAGAATTGCCTGTGCATCAGCAAAATCATCAGTGTTAACAAAACGTATTACAGAGGTGTTCATAAAATGTTCTCCTTAAATATAATACATTACAGACTGCTCACTGGCGTTTTTGTCAGCTTCTTTGACTAAGTTTCCGAGCGTTACACGGCTGAGTGACTTTTTAATATCCTCATCCAATGCATCAAAAACCAAAGAATGCAGAGTTTTTTCATAAGCCGGAGCAGATTCTGAAACAGTTTCCTCGGCTTTTTCAAAAAGCGTGCTTTCAATTGAAGAAAGAATATCAAATACAGTAATCTCATCAGGTGAACGGGAAATCTGGTATCCACCCTGAGAGCCTTTTAC
>JAEWXO010000027.1 GCA_023458875.1 Bacillota bacterium
ATAAGTGCCAGAAGCATAATAAAAAAAGAAATCAAAAATGATTTTTTTAAATTCTGAAAAAAATATTTATTCTTTCCGAAATATGTAATTAAAATATTTCTGTTTCCTGTTTTTTTATCTTCTATAACATCTTCAGAGTTAATGATCAGTAAATAGATAGGAAGAAACCATAGTATTATTCCTTGAATAATATGTCCATTATCTACAGATTTCGCTGATAAAAAAGTACAAAAATTGGGGCTGAGTTCATTAAAGTGAACACCATATGTTTTTAGGTAAACTAATACTTCAAATGAAGGCAAAAATAAAAATAAAATAGTTATAATCAATTTTAACTTATCGTTAAAAATTCTATTTAAGTAATAAGTCATATCTTAAAATGTCCTCTCACTAAATATGTTATTTTTTATTCTACATAAAACTATTTGAAGGACATTTATGTCCTTCAAATAGTTTTATAAAATAGTATGATGAATTAAATATTAATATATTTAATATTTATTATCACCATGTTTCCTCATCCCAGGATCCAGAAACAGTATATGAACTAAATGTATCGTTATTATTTTCTGCACCTAATACAACATCACTTTGTTTTGCACTCTCCCATGCTACATAATAGTGAGGACCTGATCCCTGAGTAACATCGTATGTACCTGAACATCTTGTGTTATCTACATTATACTTTGCTAGCCAATATGTCGCTATACATCCATCTCCTTCTTCATTATAAGTCATGTTTACTTTCCAAGGATTATCATATGATTTAGTTTTTCTATACCTTGATGAAGAATATGTATTTGCATAGTTTGATCTTAATTTAAACAAAAATCCTATATCATCATCTGAAGCATGGCAAGTCAGACTTGCACTTATTAAACAGAACATGCACGATCCCAAAACTATTATTTTCTTTAAATTTTTTTTAATCATAAATATAACTCCTTTTTATTTTTAAAATACATCAATAAAGTTTTTCATATAAAAAAAATAACTAATATAAGCCCCACTTTTATTGAAAAAATCTATATGTTGTACACCATATAAAATAATATGTGAATGCCTCAGTACTAAAGCAAAGTCACCAACAAATAATAAAATATTGTGTATTTTATTATTACAGTTAATCAATTTATACAATTGGAGGTAAATTAAAGAATTCAATACTGTTAATATATTAGTATTATAACATTTTTCCAGATATTTGTAAACACATTTTAACATAAAATTTAATATTGTGTATAAATATACAAATATATATATATATATATTTGTATATTTATACACAATAAAGTTGAATTCACACTTCTATATAGATAAATTTAAATTAAATAATCTTTTTTGGACACAAGTAAACTATTAAATAAATATTCAGTTTTGAATTTATGCTAAAAATTCTTTGTTGATATACAGCATTATCTTATCCTCTTAAGCGTATAAACCATATTTGCATATAATCCTTCTGCTGCCTGATGAGGAGTTAAAATTCCATACGATACAGCCTCTAAAGCATCATTATAATATGACTGCATCTGTGGGTTTTCCATAAGCGGATTTATTACACACGGGTCAACGTCAAGCAGCTCATGTGCGGCATCGTACATATTTCCGTTAAGCTTATCCGTATTTTTAATGGCGTCAAGTGCGTATTCGCAGGCAGGTATTCCGCGCGTTGTTCCAAGAATCCTTGCGCAGTCAGGATTATTAAGAAGAAAATCGAGCAAGAGAGAGACTTCATACAGGTATCGGGAGTCTTTTTTTACAGCAAGCATGGTTGACGGTTTTGTAAACCAGCCAGTCATAGGGGCATTTTCACGGACAGGGAGTTTGCCTGCAACAAGCTTTCCGGATTCCAGCGAATTTTCATATTTGTAAACAGTATCATTCCAATCACATATTCCGGCAATTTTTCCGCTTGTAAATGCTTCGTTTTCGTAAAAAGGAAGTGAGCTGTTTTTCTGGTACTGAACTGAAGGAACAACACCGGAATCAATAAGTGATTTATAAAATTCAAGCGCATCGGAAATATCATCAACGGAAAAGCCAGGTTTACCGCTGTCAGTTATAAACTGTTTTCCTGTTTTTTGCTGTAAATATATAACCGAAATGTACCATGCGCTGTAACCGCTTCCATTGTCAATGTTTAAAGGATAGCAGTTTTTAGTTCTGAATACATCTGCTGCATCAAAAAGCTCGTCCCATGTTTCAGGAACAGCTACATTTAATTTTCTGAATGCAGTTTCATTATAAAAAAGGGACAGCCCTGTCATTGAAAAAGGTACAGCATTAATAGTTTTTTTTATTTTTCCGTACTTTAATATATTGTGGCTTAGTCCTGAAAGATTAAGATTCTGGTTAAGAAGTTCAAGATCGTAAAATACTTCACCGTCAGCTGACATATCATTTAACCAGTCATAATTTATCTGCATAATATCTGCAGCTGTATTATTATTAATATCATCTGTCAGTTTTTGCTTCCATCCGTTCCACTCGCCATAATCCGCTTCAACAGTTATATTTTCATGTGTTTCTTCAAAAAGGTCAATGGCTTTAAGAGTTGCTTTATTGCAGGAATCATCTCCCCACCATGACATTGTAATAGTAACGGGTTCGTCTGACGGTTTTATTTCTACAAATTCTTTTTTTATATTCTGTGAGTTGCATGATGAGGAAGTCAGAAGGAATACAACTGTAAGAGCAACAGATACAATGTTTTTTTTAGTAGGATTCATTTTATTATTACCTCCTGTAAAAGTATATATTAATCATGCTTATAAACCTGATATCCGTCTTTGCCTGTTTTTTTAACATTTTCAAGCATCTTATCAGCATTGTTCTGCATTTCGAACGGATCTGTCGGATGTCTGATAATTGAAACACCTACACTTACTGAGATAGGATGAGATGTTTTCTTATAGTTAAATCTTGTATTAAGGGCTTTACATGTTTCTGCTGCCTTTTTATATACAAATTCATCATCAGGAATCTGGGCTATAAATACAACAAATTCGTCTTTTTCAATTCTTCCGATAAGTCCGTAATCACCGAATATATTGAATAGTGTTTCAGCTACGAATTTAAGAACCTCGTTTCCGCCTCTGTATGAGATTGTTGAATTTATCAGCTGGAAATCATCAATGTTAATAATAAAATAAGCGCATTCATCATACTCTGAAAGAATAGGCAGTATATTGTCAATGTTTTTATTGAATGCATCGAATTTTAGTGTGTTTGTAGTAAAGTCATAATCAGCAGAATTAAAATTACTGCTTATGTTAAGCTGATTTATATTTGCTCCTGTATTTGAAGCAGGTTTCTGACTGTGGTTTTTTGACTTTTTTGATAACCTGAACAGAACGATATATGAGGAAATCATGAGAAGAGCCGCATACACTGAAAATAATGACATCTGTATTATCTGGTAAACTTTCACTTTATGACTCTGGTTTTCAGAAAATTCTGTTCCTTCTTCATAACGCTGAGCAAGGAGCTTTTCTGTGTAGCCTGAAATATAATCAGCATTTTTAGAGTATTTACTTTTGTACTCGTACAGCACATTTTTATCTGAACTCTGTTCAATAAGAGGCTGGATCTGACTGATGTATGAAAAATATGTATCGTTTAATGCATCTATAAGTAAAGCCTGTTCTTCAGAACCATCATTTCTGAGTTCTGATTCAAATATTTCACATAATTCAAAAAGCTCTTCACTGTATTGCTGATATGCTGAGAGATTATCCTTATCTCCGCTTTTAAAATATTCTTCTATATTTTGATTCATCGTGTTAAAATCAGTGCGGAATGTATTGATCTGCTCATAAGATTCAGGATATTTTGCAAGGTCTGATGTGTAGATATTATATGTATGCATTGAAAATACAGCCATTACAGCGATTGTAATAAGCATAAAACAGAAAAATGATAAAAGAAGTATTTTCATTGCAGGTTTAGTCAGCTTCATTTAAAAAACCTCCAGTATAAAAAATATTAAAAATATACTTTACATTTGATAAGCATATATGTTATTATTATACCGTAAAATCCTTATGGAGTAAATATAAATTTGCAAAAAAACAGTATTATTGATGAAAAATGTTGATATTTAAACTAAACATAAAAAAATAGCGATATTTACTTATAAGCAGTCGATATTATTTCAGACACGATAAAATAAGTTGATTGAAAAACAGATATTAAATATTAATATAATAGTAAAATCAGGAGAGTTAAAGCATGATAAAAAGTAATTGTGAGACATGTACCAACTATGTGTATGATGATGATACAGATTGTTATATCTGTATGGTAAATCTGGATGAGGATGAAATGTGCAAGTTTCTGAGCGGTACAAATTACTGCTGTCCGTATTATCATCTGGACGATGAGTACGGAATCGTAAGAAAGCAGATGTAGATGAATATTTAAAATAAAAATGACGATACAGTATTCTTTTTGAATTATGTACCGTCATTTATTTATTTTTTTCTTTTTACTATAATTACTGCAAGAGAAGTAATTATTTCAGTTATTACAAATGACAGCCACACACCTTTCATCTGTAAAAGTACAGAGAATACAATAACCGCAGGAATAATTAAAAATCCTCTTAAAGCAGAGATGACAAATGCCGGCCCGCCTTTTTGAGTTGCACTAAGAAATGCCGAATTTACAATATTGAATCCAGCAAAAATAAATCCACAGAAATATACTGAAAATCCCGTAGCCGCAATTGACTTCAGCTCAGTGCTGTTTTCACTGTTAAATATCGAAATTATGCCGTCTGAAAATACGATCAGCAAACAATAGGAAACAACGGCTATAAACGTCGATGTAAAAACAGAAAGCCTGATAACTTTTTTCTGTGACAACAGATCACCAGTTCCGAAAAATCTGCTTGCGAGCGGCTGGATTCCCTGTGCCGTTCCGGTAAACACTGCAATTATCACAAGTGATATGTTTGCAATGATACCATATGCCGCCACGCCTGTGCTGCCTTTTAACCCCATAATAATAATATTAAAAACAACAAGCACGATTCCGGATGAAAATTCAATTATAAACGACGAGATTCCGAGACCTATTATACTTTTTAATCCGTGGCAGAAATTTCTGAGGATTGAAAATAAATGACTGATCTTTGCTGAATTACCGTTATTATTATCCGGAATGAGCTTTAATTTAAACGAACTGTTTTTTATGTGTCTTAGCATTATCAGAATACTCAGTACAGGAGCTATGCCTGTTGCAATTGCAGCACCTGTAATACCAAGTCCGAAAATAAACATAAAAACATAATCAAGGACTATATTTGAAAGACTTCCTGCTATCATTGCAGCCGTTGAGAGCTTGGGTGCTCCATCATTTCTTACAAATGCAAGAAAGACATTATTTAGAATGAAAAACGGAGAAAACAAGAGGAGTATTTTAAGATATGTCTGAGTCATTATTACCGTTTCTTTATCTGCGCCTAGCAGATGTGATAATTGTTCCGAAAACAATAATCCTGTAATAAGAAGTAGAACTGAGGTCAATACGGAAATAAAAAATGTATGCGTAAATACTTTGTCTGCTCTTTCATGAGTGTTCTTGTTTTTCAGAATAGTAAAAAGCGTTGCACCGCCTATCCCGAACATAAGACCTATACCGTTAATAAAATTATATACAGGTATTGCAAAGTTAAGAGAAGCAAGTCCCTGTGTACCGGTTGCTTTTGATACAAAGAATGTATCGGCGAGTATATAGCATGAGATTCCTGCCATTCCAAGAATGTTCAACAGAACATATTTAAAATATTCTTTATAGCTCATAAATTCCTCCATAAAAAAAGATGCTCGGATACATTCCTTCAAAGACCTTACGGAATGTATCGGGCACCATTTATCACCACCCGGTGGCAGAATAAACTGTTTATTTAATTTTTTCGTTCAGACTCAGAAAAATTTTATATCGGAAACGGGATTTATTCTCATAAATACTTTTCCTATTATCTCATCCTTCGGCACAAATCCGAGCTGATTGCTTTTGCTGTCGAGTGAAACATTGCGGTTATCTCCAAGAACAAAGATATAATTTTCCGGAACAACAACCGGATATGTATCAAATGCGCCCATGTCTCTTGTCGTCATGGTATTTATAAAATAGTCGGATTCAAGCTTTTCACCTTCATTGTAAAGCTGTTCGTTAAGCTTTTTGCCGTCAACATATACAAGACCTTTTTCAAAATCAATATCGACTGTCTGTCCTTCAAGAGCAATGACTCTTTTTACTATATCCTTATTTAGCTTTTCACTTCTTATAATTACAATATCCTCAGGTTTTGGATCAATAAGTATTTTTGATGAAAGAAGTCTGTCGTTTTCATGAAGCGTCGGAACCATTGAACATCCCTCAACGACTGACTTCTGAATGAGATATCTGAATGTAAATTTACATACGCCAAATGCAATCAGAAACGTCAGCGCTGTACTGAATATTTCCTTAAAGACTGATTTTGCGGTTATTTTCTTTTTTACCGCTACTTTTTTCGCTGATTGTTCTTTCTCTTTTTCTTCTGTTTTCATTGTCATATTAATTATCCTCTCTTGAAAATTTTTATTTTTAATGTCATGGATTCTGATTCTGAATATTTGTATATACCCCGGAAAATGGAAATATTTCTGAAAGGATATTTGCAGCATTCAGGGCTGAGGAATTGTCTGTAAATATACCGAATACTGCTGAACCGCTTCCGGTCATCAGAGTGCCGACTGAGTTGTTATCTGACATTACTGATTTTATTTTTTCAATGTCGTCTGGATGATTTACAAGCTCAAATGAATTAAAGCAGTTTTTCATGAGTTCATGTATATTTCCTGACGATATGCAGGAAAGTAATTTCTGTGAATCATGATGTGGTGCATTGATAAGTGTGTCTATTTCTTTATATGCCTGTGGAGTAGATATTCCGGCTTTTCCCTTTGCGACTGCTATATAATGCTCCGGAAGGGGGCTGAGCTTTCTGACAGTATCACCTGTTCCTGTTACGTAACACAGACCGCCTGCTATAAAAAACGGAACATCCGCACCTGTTTTAAGACCAATCTCCATAAGTGTCTGTTCAGAAAGATCTGCATCAAACATTCTGTTTAATATTTTCAGAACGCCTGCCGCGTTTGTGCTTCCGCCTCCCATACCTGCTTCATTCGGGATATTTTTTTCAATATGAATGCTTATGCCTGTATTTTTTATTCCTGAGTATCTGAAAAATTCGTCTGCTGCTTTGTATGCGATGTTTTTTTCGTTGCACGGAATATCCGGTTTTGTACAGGAGACTGATATAATGCCTGATTCATCCTGTGTTACAGTAATAACATCATGAAGGGAGATTTCTTCAAAAATACTGTCAATATTGTGATATCCGTCATGTCTTTTTTCAGTAACATCAAGAGAAAGATTTATTTTTGCATATGTTTTGATTGAAATTTTATTCATATAAACAGTATCCTATTTTATTTCATTAAGAAATTCTTCTATTCTTGAAAGTGCTTCGTTAATGTGGTTAAGAGAGTATGCATATGAAACCCTTATGTATCCCTCGCCGGAGCTGCCGAATGCATTTCCCGGGACAACAGCAACCTTTTTACTGTAAAGAAGCTCTTCGCAGAATTTTTCGCTTGACATTCCTGTGCTCTTTATACATGGAAATACATAAAATGCTCCCTCAGGATTAAAGCATGTCAGTCCAAGCTTGTTAAAGCCGTTTGTAACAAATCTTCTTCTTACGTTGTATTCTGATACCATTTTCTGGACTTCGGCGTCGCAGTTTGTAAGCGCTTCGATTGCTGCGTACTGACTTATAGTAGGGGAACACATGATAGCAAACTGATGAAGCTTGAGAATTTGTTTTACAATAGGCGCAGGTGCACACATATAGCCGAGTCGCCATCCTGTCATAGCAAATGCCTTTGAAAATCCGTTTATAAGGATAGTTCTTTCCTTCATTCCGTCTATTTCAATTATTGAACAGTGTTTTCTTCCGTATGTGAGTTCTGAATAGATTTCATCTGAAAGAACGACTATCTGCGTATCACGGAGAACATCGGCTATCTCCTCAAGGTCCTCCCGTGTCATTATTGCACCTGTCGGATTATTTGGAAACGGCAGGATAAGAAGCTTTGTTTTTTCGGTTATCTTTTCTTTAAGCTCTGAGGCTTTCAGTTTGAAATTGTTTTCTACCTTTGTCTCAACAGGTACCGGAATACCTCCTGAAAGCTGTACGATAGGTGAATAGCATACAAAGCAGGGTTCAACGATAAGGACCTCATCTCCCGGCTCTACTATTGAACGGATCGAAATATCTATTGCCTCTGAACCGCCTACCGTTACTACAACTTCATTTTTATGGTCGTATTCGGCCTTTGAACGTTTTTTTACATAACCTGCAATTGCTTTTCTAAGCTCTTCAAGACCTGCATTTGCAGTATACACTGTTTTCTTTGTTTCTATAGTCTGTATTGCTTTCTGTCGTATTGCCCATGGTGTATTAAAGTCAGGCTCACCTACACCCAGACTTATAACACCCTCGGTTTTCTGGGCAATATCAAAAAACTTTCTTATACCCGATGGTTTTATCTCTTTAATTGTGCTGTTGAGAACTTTGTCATAATTAATCACGGAGACACCATGCTCCTCTCGTCAGTATTGTTATCAGGGTTAATAAAAATGCCCTTTTCCTTGTATCTCCTGAGAACAAAGTGTGTAGCAGTTGAGATTACTCCATCAATGGTTGATAATTTCTGTGCAACAAAAAGCGCTATTGTTTTCAGGTCGGATCCTGTAGCAGTTACGGCAAGATCATATCCTCCTGACATGAGGGAAACACTCTCGACCTCATCATACATCATAATTGTTTTTGCAAGGTCGTCAAAGCCGCAGTCCCTTTGCGGAGTTACTCGTATTTCAATAAATGCCGTTACTGTATCCTTGTCAGCAAGCTCATCGTTAAGAATAACACTGTATCCCATAATGATACCTTTGTTTTCATACTCTTTTATTTTTTCCGCGACCGCCGCCTCGGTTGTATCGAGCATGGCAGCCAACTGCTGATTTGTGAAACGTGCATTCTGTTTTAGAAGCTGTAATAATGAATCCATATATTACTCCTTTTCTCCGCATAAAATTGTGGTTATTATATTTCAACACAGAGCATATAAATAAGGCTTTATTATTCCTTGCATCTGAAGGCGGCAATCTTAAATATCCGCCACGCCAGGCAGGGAATGCCTTTATTTTTGCTTTGTACTGATATCATATTGTTATTCCGTAAGGGATATGGTTTTTAAAGTAAAAGATTTTTCTGAATCCGGCAGCGTCGGCAAGCTCAATCCCTTTGTCAACGCCTGAACCAATGTCTTTTGTACGGTGCGAATCGGAACCGACAGTTATTATTTTACCACCGAGATCATGGAAAAGCTTTATATATTTAAGCTCCGGAAATGTTTTTCCGTATGCCTGCCTGAGTCCCGATGTGTTTATTTCAATTCCCTTATCGTTTTTTATGAGCTCTCTGAAGGATTCGGCAATTATTTCGTCAAATTCTGAAATGTCAGTATCTATTCCTGCTTCACCAATGATGTATCTCAGAGGATAGGTCAGATGTCCGAGTACATCGAACCTGCCCCATCTGCAGAGCTTCAGGGTTTCATCAAAATACTGCACAAGAAGATCGCGGATGTTTTCTTTTTTATAGTCAAGAAATGCAAAATCCTCATGTCCCGGAAGCTCATGGGTCGAACAAATTATAAAGTCAAGGCTTTTTTCTGAAATGATTTTTTCAGCTGCTGTAAAATCATGCGACGCCTGACCGAACTCTATACCGTTTATAAAATTAAGTCTTGAAGAATATTTTTCTTTAATAATATTATTTTCGGATATTGATTTCTGAAAAATGTCATAGTTGTGAAATACATGTTCACTGTTATAATCTATGTGATGCTCCTCACGTCCGAAAAGTCTGTTTGCCTCACAGTGCTCCGTTATGGCAAATGCCTTAAGCGCAAGTCTGCACGCCTGTTCAGCGGCCTCCTGTGGTGTATCGTATCCATCGGGAGAATTAGATGTATGTGTGTGACAGTCTATCATATTTAAACATCTCCAAAAAATATTATTATTAAATTATATTATAGCATAGTTGTACTTAATAAGCCAGTATTTCAGAAAAATTTCATACTATATTCATTTAAAAAAAGTTGTGGTTCAGCCATACTATAAAGTGAAGCAGATATGTAAGCGAAGTCCAGGCGACAGCAAAGCCTGGTCGATTCGTGAGAATCAAAATCCCTGCATAAGCATTATCTCCCTATATGGGCTGAATAGTAATACCTTTTTCAAATTACTTCATTTCAATATTACACTTTCTATTGAAATAATTTAAGAGTTATTGTATAATAATAAATATGTATAAACCGTACAGGAACGGTAATTTAAAAAATAGGGGTGTGTTTATGACAAATAAATTCACGGTATCACTTCAGAAAATAATTGACGAATTTAAGCTTGAGGAGTTATATCTTCCAAAAGCAGCAGAAGAAATAATGATAAGTGAAAACGAAGTTAACCGTCCGGGACTGCAGCTGATGAATTTCTATGAATATTTCAATCCTGAAAGAATTCAGGTGCTGGGGAAAATGGAATTTGCGTATTTATCCAGCATTGGCGAGGACCAGCGCACAGATATTATAGATAAGCTTTTTTCACATAAAATACCTGTACTTATTATTACAAGAGAACTTGAATGTTTTCCTGAGGTTGTTGTACTTGCTGAAAAGCACAGTATTCCGGTTCTCAGATCAAAAGACAGTACTTCAAATTTTGTTGCAGCACTTATAGCTTTTCTTAACCTTAACCTTGCGCCAAGAATAACAAGACACGGTGTGCTTATTGAAATATACGGTGAGGGAGTTCTTATACTCGGCGAGAGCGGTGTAGGTAAAAGTGAAACTGCAATAGAACTTGTAAAAAGAGGACACAGGCTTGTAGCAGATGATGCGGTAGAAATACGAAAAGTATCAAATATAAGTCTTGTCGGAACTTCTCCTGATAATATCCGTCATTTTCTTGAGCTCAGAGGCATAGGAATTATTAATGCAAGAAGACTGTTCGGTGTGGGTGCGGTCAAGGTAACCGAAAAAATAGACATGATAGTCGAGCTTGAAATATGGAATCCTGAAAAGCTTTATGACAGAATGGGAGTTGACAGTGAATATATTTCAATCCTCGGCGTTAATGTTCCGTCACTGACTATACCTGTAAAGCCGGGTAGAAATCTTGCTGTTATACTTGAGGTTGCTGCAATGAATAACAGACAGAAAAAGATGGGATACAATGCTGCTCAGGAGCTTTTAGGCAGACTTGGTCTTGAAATGGATCAAAAAGAAACAGTAAAGGATCTGTAAAAACATTTTCAGATACAGACAGGTTTACGCCGTGACTGATTTTATTAATATAAAAATATTATCTGTATACACTGTGGAGGTTAGCATTTTGTTTATAGAGTTAGATACGCATTTTCATTCAGTAGCATCTACACACGCATATTCAACAGTCAAAGAAATAGCAAAATCTGCTGCTGATTTTGGTATTAAGGGCTTTGCACTTACAGATCATGCACCTGCAATTTATGATGCACCGCATGTATGGCATTTCAGAAATCTTAAAGTTCTCCCTGATTATATCGAAGGGGTAAGGGTGATAAAAGGTGTCGAAGCAAATATTTCCGATTTTGAAGGAAATATCGATATGAACAGCTTTGAACTTGAATTTGTTGACTGGGTAATTGCATCATATCATTGGGTTGTGGTTAAAAATCCTGACCACAAGGACTGTACAGAGTCATATATCAGTCTTGCCAGAAATAATCCGAGAGTTGATGTTATAGGTCATGCAGGTTCTCCGAGTTATCCTTTTGATATGGAAAAAGTGCTGAAGGTATTTAAAGAATATGACAAGCTTGTTGAAATCAACGAATCAGCAATTCTCTATAAGGACGGATCAAGAGAATTGAATGTTGAAATGCTTAAAATATGCAAAAAGTACGAAATTCCTGTTGTTGTCAATTCCGACGGTCATTATTGTGATCTGGTTGGAAGAGTATCAGAAGCAGAAAAAATGATAAAAGAAATAGGTTATCCTGAGGAACTGATAGCAAACAGGCATGCTGAAAATATTTACAGGCGAATCAGTTTAAAAAGGCCTGATTTTGCAGTGAGGTGATAAAATGTCCTATATTGACGAACTAATATCTGTCTGTGAAAAATATCAATGCAGATATAAACTTGATGAACCATTGAAAAATCATACGACATTCAAAATCGGCGGTGCATGTGAAATAGCAGTATTTTTAAATTGCGAGGGTTGTGCCGTTGACGTTATTAATTATTGCAGGAATAACAAAGTAAAATTTGCAGTTATCGGGAACGGCAGCAATATTATTGCAGATGATAAAGGCTTTGACGGAGCTGTTCTTATAATCGGAAATGATTTTTCAAATATTAATTTTATACGTGATGAGGTTGTCGAGTGCGAAGCAGGACTTCCTCTCAGCAGACTGTGCACCGTAATTATGCAGGAGGGGCTTTCAGGACTTGAATTTGCCTATGGAATTCCCGGAACTGTCGGGGGTGCACTGTACATGAATGCAGGCGCATACGGAGGCGAAATGTCAGATATAGTCACATCTGCGGACTATATTGACAGTGACGGTATGGTAAAGACAATTATGAAGGAAAACATGGATTTATCATACCGACACAGCGCATTTATGAATTCAGGCAGGATTATTATACGTGTACGTATGAAGCTTAAAAAAGGTGAAATACCCGAAATAGAAAGGAAAATGGAGCAGCTTATATCACAGAGACGTGAGAAACAGCCTCTTAATTTTCCGAGTGCAGGAAGTACGTTTAAAAGGCCTGATGGGGCATTCGCATCGGCACTTATTGAACAGTGCGGACTGAAAGGATGCTGCGTAGGTGATGCGCAGGTCAGTGAGAAACATAGTGGATTTGTAATAAACAAAGGCAATGCTTCGTATGAAGATATTATGAATCTGGTCGATAAGGTAAAGGAAAAAGTCAGGTCAGATACAGGATACGAACTTGAACTTGAACCTGAAATATTAAAATAAAAAGCATGGAGAGATTTATATGCAGTTCATTATAGTAACAGGACTATCCGGATCGGGAAAATCATGTGCGATGAATATTCTTGAGGATATTGGGTTTTATTGTATTGACAATATGCCGCCACAGCTGATTTCAAAATTCGTTGAAATATGCAGGGAAGGTACTATGGAGAAAATAGCCATAGCTGTTGATATACGGTCAGGAGAAATGTTTACAAAAGAAACCCTTATGTCATTTGAAAAAATGCATCACGACCATTTTGATTTCAAGATACTGTATCTTGAAGCAGGAGATGATGTACTAGTTAAGAGATACAGGGAAACAAGACGTAAGCATCCTCTTGATGCGGAATTTAACGGATCTCTGCCGGATGCAATTGCATATGAACGTGAAAAGCTTAACTGTCTCAGAGAAATAGCCAATTATTACATAGACACATCATATCTTAAAAATTCTCAGTTAAAAGAAGCAATATCAAATATTTTTCTTGAAAAATCAACAGATTCAATTTTGATAAAGGTTATGTCATTTGGCTTTAAATATGGCAGTTCCTCTGAAGCAGACCTGGTTTTTGATGTAAGATGTCTGCCAAATCCTTTTTATTTGCCTGAGCTTAAATATATGACAGGTAAGGATGAAATGGTAAGAGATTATGTTATGGGATTTGAACAGTCAAAGGCTTTAATGTATAAGCTTAAGGACCTTATAAGCTTCCTTCTTCCTCAGTATATTTATGAAGGTAAGAGTCAGCTTGTAATCGGATTTGGCTGTACAGGAGGAAAGCACCGTTCTGTTACATTTGCCGAGCTTATTGCTGAATATCTTACTGAACAGGGCTATAATGTTCTTAAAACACATAGAGATATTTCTAAAAATTAATTAGAATTACAGTTAAAGGAGTACGGATTTGTCTTTTTCAAATGATGTAAAATCTGAACTTATTCTGGCAGTTACAGATAAGGATAAAAAATTTGCATGTCTGTATGGAATGATTATTTTCTGCAAGCAGTTTTGCAGTTCTGAAATATGTCTTCAGTCAGAAAGCACGGCAGTAGCTGAAATTTTTCCTAAGCTTATAAAAGAAATTTTTAAAGGAAAAGTAAAAATAAATGAAGATATAATCAATCGTAAAAACGGGTCAGTTCTGTATTCATTTATTATAAATGACAAGGCTTCTATTGAGCTTATAGCTTCTACATTTAATTTTGATCCGGAACAGAGAGAAATAGATATCAAAAAAATTGACAATAACAGCCTTCCGAATTTTATAGCAGGCGCTTTTTTAAGCTGCGGAAGCGTGACAAATCCGAATAATGAATATCATCTTGAATTTGTCCTTCCCGTAAAGCAGCTGTATGATGATCTTTCAGTTATTTTTAAATCTATCGGCCTTATAAACAAAATGGTTATCCGTAAAAACTCATATATTCTTTACTTTAAAGAGAGTGAAAATATAGAGGATATTCTTACATTTATGGGTGCACAGGGCTCTACTCTTGAACTTATAAATGTAAAAATACTTAAGGATGTAAGGAACAGGGTAAACCGTATTTCAAATTGTGATATGGCAAACTGTAATAAAATAATCGAGGCGGCTTTGAAACAAAAAATTGATATTGAGCTTATTGATAAGACTGTCGGAATAGAATCATTACCTGAAACTTTGCAGGAGATAGCTTTTGCAAGACTCAATAATCCTGAACTCAGCCTGAAGGAACTTGGAGAAACACTTGACCCGCCACTCGGAAGATCCGGGGTAAATCACAGACTGAAAAGGCTTACACAGATAGCTGATAATATCAGGTCTCGGAACTTGTTGTTATAGAAGAGGAGATTTATGAGCAGTAATTTTATTCATTTGCATCTTCACAGTGAATACAGCCTGCTTGACGGTGCATGCAGGATAAATGATATAGTCAGCAATGCAAAAAAACTCGGACAATCTGCTGTTGCCATAACAGACCACGGAGTAATGTATGGGGCAGTGGATTTTTATAATGAAGCGCTGAGACAAGGGATAAAGCCTGTAATCGGATGTGAGGTATACGTAGCAAGACGAACAAGAAATGATAAGGTACATAAGCTTGACAGCTCACCTTATCATTTAATTTTGCTGTGCAAAAACAATACCGGATACCGGAATCTTACAAAACTCGTATCAGAGGGGTTTATAAGCGGATTTTATAATAAACCAAGGGTAGATATTGAGCTTCTTGAAAAATATCATGAAGGGCTTATATGCCTTTCTGCTTGTCTTGCCGGCGAAGTAGCTGTACAGCTTGTAAATTATGATTATGACGGTGCCAGAAAAACAGTTGAATGCTATAACAGAATATTTGGTCAGGGAAATTACTACATTGAGGTTCAGGATCACGGTATACCGGAACAGCGCCGTATTCTGCCTAATCTTTACAGGCTTTCCGAGGAAACCGGGGTCCCGCTTGTCGCAACCAATGATGTTCATTATATAAATCATGATGATGCCCGGATGCAGAAGGTCCTTATATGTATTCAGACAAATACGACAATTGATGACCCTGATGCCATGAGCTTTGCGACTGATGAATTTTATATGAAAAGCGAAGCGGAAATGCTTCATATTTTCAGATCTGTTCCGTCAGCAGTGTATAATACCGCTAAGATAGCGGAGCAGTGCAACGTAACATTTGAATTCGGAGTAACAAAGCTTCCGTCCTTTGAAATAGAGGGATGCAGTGATAACATAAAATTTTTTAAAGATCTCTGCTACAGCGGAATGTACAGAAAATACGGAAAAGAACCTGATAAAAAAGTACAGGAAAGAATGGCATATGAGCTTGATATAATTATAAAAATGGGCTATGTCAATTACTTTTTAATAGTATGGGATTTTATCAGATATGCAAAGGAAAACAATATTCCGGTTGGTCCCGGCAGAGGTTCAGGCGCAGGCAGTATATGTGCGTATTGTATTGATATTACGGGAATTGATCCGATGGGATACAATCTTCTTTTCGAGCGGTTTCTTAACCCGGAAAGAATAAGTATGCCTGATTTTGATATTGATTTCTGCATTGAGGGACGTTCCCGTGTTATTGAGTATGTTATTAAAAAATATGGCAGTGACAGGGTCGCACAGATTATTACATTCGGTACTATGGCAGCGAGAGGTTCAATAAGGGATGCAGGACGTGCCATGGGTATTCCGTACAGCGTGTGTGATAAGACAGCAAAGCTTATTCCTAATGAACTTAATATTACAATAGACAAGGCACTTTTAAAAAACGATGATCTCAAAAGTATGTATGATTCCGACCAGACAGTTCACAATCTTATAGACATGGCGCGTAAGATAGAGGGAATGCCGAGAAACACATCTACCCATGCGGCAGGCGTTGTTATTGCAAGTGCTCCTGTAAGTGATTTTGTGCCTCTTAAGAAAAATGAAGATTCGATTGTAACCCAGTATACAATGACTGTTCTTGAAAGTCTGGGACTGCTTAAGATGGATTTTCTTGGTCTTAGAAACCTTACGGTAATAAGGGACTGCATTCAGATTATCCATGAAACAAATCCTGAATTTGATATAAACAGTATTTCTGTCCACGATAAAAATATTTTTGCAATGCTTTCCAAAGGAAATACCTCAGGGGTTTTCCAGTTTGAAAGCGCAGGAATGCGTTCAGTTATTATGAAGCTTGTACCCGGCAGTATTGAAGATCTGATAGCCGTTATTTCACTTTACCGTCCCGGACCGATGGACTCAATCCCTAAATATATTCAGAACAGGCATAACCCTGAAAAAATAACATATAAGCATCCGCTTCTTGAAAAGATTCTTGATGTAACATACGGATGTATTGTGTATCAGGAGCAGGTAATGGAAATATGCCGTACTCTTGCAGGCTATTCTTACGGACGTGCCGATCTTGTGAGACGTGCAATGGCTAAGAAAAAGCATGATGTCATGGAGAAGGAAAGAATAAATTTTGTACATGGCTTAAAAAATGATGACGGAAGTATAAATTGCATAGGTGCAGTTGCAAACGGAGTTCCTGAGGATATTGCAGACAGTATTTTTGATGAAATGACAAGCTTTGCTTCGTATGCCTTCAACAAATCACATGCCGCTGCATATGCTTACCTGTCATATCAGACGGCATATCTCCGATGCTATTATTTCAAGGAATACATGTCGGCATTAATGACAAGTGTTCTGTCAAACGCAAATAAGCTTATGGAATATATATCAGAGTGTGAAGCAAACGGAGTCAGGGTTTTAAGCCCTTCAGTAAATGAAAGCTTTCTTAATTTTACAGCAACCCATGACGGAATACGTTTCGGACTTCTTGCAATAAAAAATCTTGGCAAAGGAGTTATAAACCAGATAATAGCTGAGCGTGAAGAGAATGGCTTATATACTTCGCTTCAGGATTTTTGCAGGCGGACAATAGAAAAGGATGTAAGCAAAAGAACGATTGAAAGTCTGATCTGCTCAGGCGCATTTGACGGCCTTGGATTAAACAGAAGACAGATGACGGAAAATCTTGAAAGCATACTGAATTCATGTCAGCACGATAAGGACAATTATATAGAAGGACAGCTTGACCTTTTCGGAGAAGCCAGTCAGATATCAAAATACGAATTTCATATACCGTTTGCTGAAGAATACCCTGTAAAGGAACTTCTGAAAATGGAGAAGGAATCGACAGGAATGTATGTTTCAGGCCATCCTATTATGCAGTACATGTACCAGAGAAAGCTTTTGAGAATTCCTGAAATATCAGAAATAAACGACAGTGAGTCAACAAAATATACGGATAATTCCTCTGTACAGATTATAGGGATTGTTCAGTCTGTTAAAAATCACATTACAAAAAAAGGTGATAAAATGTGCTTTGTTGTGATTGAAGATCAGACGGGTGCTGTTGACTGTGTTATTTTTCCGAAGGTTTTCGGTGCACTCCGGTATCGTATTACTCCAGGGGACATAATGTATGTTTCCGGAAAGCTTTCTGTAAAGGACGATGAGTGCAGTATTCTTGCGGATATAATTTTAAATGAAGAAGAATTCGCACAGCTGCTTGCAAGCAAAAAATTATGCATCAATACAAAAAGCACTGAGCTTGCAGGTATGCTTGCAAGTCTCAATGAGTATATGTCAGATGAAGGACATACATCCGTATGCTTTTATCTTTCAGACCTGAAAAAAATAATTTCCCCTAAAGAAAAGAAAAAAATTGATATTACAAATGAATTATATGTTTTGCTTAACAAAAAAATTTCAGGAGAAAATATGACCTTTATTTAATAATGTTTTACCGTTTAGGTCTTGACAAACTTTTTAAATGTAGTAAAATATATATTGGTAGTGTTATAATTTAAGTGAAAAATTTTACAATTAACTCAGTTAAACAGATATGGTTTTTATATATGTATAAATATTTAAAAATTGTATGGACCATATTAAATAAATAATAAGCCTTATCGGCAGAATGGAGTATTAAATATGATCAAGACTATTGGTGTTTTAACAAGTGGTGGAGATGCCCCTGGAATGAATGCTGCAGTTCGTGCAGTAACAAGAACTGCTATCAGTAAGGGAATAAAGGTTTATGGTATCAGAAGAGGCTATAACGGTCTTATTAACGGAGATGTTATTGAAATGAACGAGCGTTCTGTATCAGATATTCTCCAGACTGGTGGTACATGTCTTTATACAGCAAGATGCCATGAATTCAGAACAGCAGAGGGCGTTGACAAAGCCGTTGCTAAATGTAAAGAAATTGGTCTTGAGGGTATAGTCGTTATAGGCGGTGACGGTTCATTCAGAGGAGCTGCCGATTTATCAGCAAAGGGTATTCTTTGTGTAGGACTTCCAGGCACAATAGATAACGATATCGCATGCACAGAATATACAATCGGTTATGATACCGCAATGAACACTGCACTTGAAATGGTTGACAAGATAAGAGATACCGCACAGTCACATGACCGCTGCAGCGTAGTTGAGGTAATGGGAAGAAACGCAGGACATATTGCAGTTAATACAGGAATAGCATGTGGTGCTACAGAAATTATTACAACTGAAATGCCATATGATCTGGATGAAATAGCTAAAAAAATGCTTGAGACAAGAAAGACAGGAAAACAGCATTTTATTATCGTTGTTTCAGAGGGTGTTGGACATTCAACAGAAATAGCACAGATTCTTCAGGAAAAGACAGGAATAGAGTCAAGAGCTACTATTCTCGGCCATGTACAGAGGGGCGGATCGCCTACTGTAAGAGACAGAGTTGTTGCAACACAGATGGGCCATTATGCTGTTGAACTTCTTGCACAGGGAATAGGAAACAGAGTTGTAGGTATGCAGCAAAACGCTATCGTTGATTTTGATATTCAGGAAGCATTATCAATGAAAAAGCCTTTTGAAGAAAATCTTTATAGAATTGCAACTGAAATTGCATTCTGATATTAAGTAAAATAAATATTTCCCCTGACTGAACAAATCTTACATTTGTTCAGTCAGGGGATTTCATTTATTGTATAAAGCACAAATATTTTTTTCATCTATTACAAAGATTGACAAGGTAAAGTCGATAGTATATAATTAACAGTATACGCCTGCAGTTGAAATAATCGATATGCAATTCAGGGATAATTCAGAAATAAAAATTGAAGATGATAAGGCAGTTGTTGAGATTGGTAAAGATGAAATAAACTTAAAGAAACTATCACCAACACCTGATTATAAAGCCCCGAAAACAGTAAATGAAGCTAAAATTGTTGAAAACAAAGACGTCATTTACACACAAAACGGCAGAAAAATTGATATAATAAAGTCTGCATCAATTGATGTAACTGATGTATTTGACGATATGGACGGCACGGGCATAAAAGGCTATTTTTACAGAAAATCAGAAAAAGGGGATGCTGCGTATAGTGAGATACAGCCTGGACAGGACGGTAGATACATTATTTCCGATATACCGGGTGATTACTCATATGAAATCTATGCAGAGGATTATTGTGGTTTAAAATCAGAAAAAATAACTGTTAACGGGAATATCAATATATACAAGCCGGTAGAGTTAAGCAGCGACATGGCGATATATAATGAAGATTGGAGCGATTTTTTAATCTTATTCTGCTTATTAAAAGCAGAGCTTTGAACAACACAGGGCTTTGAAAATATAATAGATAATC
>JAEWXO010000028.1 GCA_023458875.1 Bacillota bacterium
ATGATGCTCGCAGTAAGTAAGCGTGAATCGGAAGATCCGCGTTCAATGGGTGAACTGTTTATGTGCTGCACTGATGAAATTACTGACGTCAGCTTTGCACAGGCATTTTCTTTGCTCATGGAGTTGTTCATAAGTCAAGCTGAAGAATTTTTAACAATTTCTAAACAAGAGACATCTGCTTTTGTTGATAAGTTTTTCGAAGCAATTCCAGATGCTCTAAAAGTCAAGTTAAAGGCTGCTTGATTTAGTTATTTATGCGGCAAATACTATTGAATTTTTAAGATGCACAGTTATTTTTGATGTGCGAAGTTTGAGTTACATTATTATAATAAAGATTTTTATTATGTTATATTTTTGATACAATTTATATGATAATTAACAAAGTAACTAAAATGTATTGACAAATAATTCTTTATAGGTTATAATGTATATAAGCTAGATATAGAAGAAAATATAATCGTGATTTTAGTACAGAATCATAATCCCATGTTTCTGTATTTTAATACTCCAAACTCTTTTTTCATCATTCTTCTCCGATTCCAACGAAGAAGAAAAAGGCACACAAGTTTACTTGTGTGCCTTTATTTTTATGATTTTCTGGCATTGATTCTAAGCTGCTCCTGAGCATTTTTTATCATAAGCTCACTTGGATTTTCGCCGCCCATAATTCTTGCAACTTCATTAACACGGCCGCTGAAATCAAGCTGTGTTACGCTGGTTACTGTCTTGTCATTTATGGTTTTCTTTTCAATAAGAAGATGATTGTCTGCCATTACAGCAATCTGTGAAAGATGTGTCACACAAAGCACCTGCCTCAATGAACTTATTTCCTGAAGCTTTATGCCGATTTTCTGAGCTGCACGTCCGCTTACACCTGTGTCAATCTCATCAAAGATAAGTGTCGGTATATCATCCTTGTCAGCGATAACTGTTTTTAAAGCAAGCATTATTCTTGAAAGTTCACCGCCTGAGGCGATTTTTGCTATTGGCTTTGGTTCTTCACCTTTATTTGCTGATATGAGGAACTCAACAGTATCCATTCCGTTAATAGAAAGCTTTCCTTTTTCATGCTTTACGTCAATTATTACATTTGGCATATCGAGGAATCTCAGCTCCTCTATAACTCTTGAAATGAAGCTTACAGCCGTTTTCTTTCTGTATGAATACAGTGCCTTTGCCTTTTCTGTTACATCCTCCAGAAGCTTTTCCTTTTGCTGTGTAAGCTTATCTATCATATCAGAGCTGCATTCCATATCACTGATTTCTCTCTGAGAGTCACTTAATAATTTTATTATATCATTAAACTCCATGTTATACTTTCGTTTTAATCCGTTTATTATATCATGGCGTTTAAATACATAATCCATTCTTGCTTCATCAATTTCCATTAAGTCTGAATTATGCGAAAGCTCGGATGCTATGTCAGATAACTCTATTTTTACGGAACTTATGCGCTCAATTAGCGGTCTGACTGCAGGATAGACATCTGCAACAGATTCCAGGGTGTTTTCCGCATCATTTATGCTGTCAATTATACATGTATCATCATTGCATATATTTAATTTTGTTTCGGAAAGTGCTTTTATTATGTCGGTACTGTTCTTTAATATATTATATTCTTCTTCTATCTGCTTGTCCTCGTCATATTCGAGTTCAAGCGGTTCAAGCTCGTCTATTATTGATTCAAGATAATTCATTCTTGCATTTACAGACTGGTTTTCTTTTCTCAGCTCCACAAGCTTCCTGGCTATATTCTGCAGCTCCTTGAAGGCTTCACGGTAATCATTAAGATATGTATCATTGCCGCCGAATCCGTCAAGTATTGATGTATGAAGGTCAGGTGCAAGAAGAATCTGATTATCATGCTGTCCATGAATATTTATAAGCATCTCTCCAAGTTCTCTTAAAACTGAAACAGTTGATGTTCTGTTATTTATTCGTGCAATGCTTCCACCATCAGCACTTATTTCCCTCGTTACTGTAATCTCATCATCCGAGAACTGTATCCCCAACTCATCAAGTCTTTTTTTTATCTTTTCTGAAAGTCCTGTAAACAAAGCTGTAATTATCGCCCTGCTGCTTCCCGTTCTTACAATGTCCTTTGTAACACGCTGCCCCAGAACAGCATTTATTCCGTTAATAAGAATTGATTTTCCGGCGCCGGTTTCCCCTGTAAATACATTAAAATTCTCTGAAAGTGGTATTACTGCACTTTGTATAACTGCAAGATTTTCAATATATAATTCTTTTAGCATTACTAAGTTTCCTTTCCGGATTTACCTTTCATTAATAAGATTTTTAAGAGTTGATACAAGCTTTCTCGCATTTTCTTCGTTTTTCAGAAGGATAAAAATTGTGTCGTCTCCTGCAATTGTGCCCAGAATCTGACTGTAATTCATGGAATCCAGCATAGCACACGCTGCCTGTGCCATACCCGTATAACACTTTACAACGACGATATTCATAGCATAATCAACAGTAGTAATTGTCTGTATCAGAAGATTTGAAAATCTCACTTTCTGATTATTTGACTGAACATATTTGTATTTACCTTTCCCAAATGCAACCTTGACAAGCATCAGCTCCTGAATATCTCTTGAAACCGTAGGCTGTGCCACATTAAAACCTTCTTTAACGAGTTCTTCCTGAAGCTCCTCCTGTGTTTCTATGTCCTTTTCATTTATTATCTCAAGTATTTTTTTATGTCTTTTGTTTTTCATATTAATTTCCCTTAAGTGACTGCATCAGTTTTTTATTAAGCGAATCATAAAAAGTTATCCCTGTCATATCGATAAGCTTTACCTTATTTTCTGACTTTGTTATAGTCAGCTTCTGTCCTCTTTCAAGAGGAACAGGTTCATTTCCGTCAACACAGAAAAAAATATTTGTGCTTTCAGGTGAATTATGAACAAGTGTAATTATTTTGTCATCAGAGTAAATCATAGGCCTTGTAAACAGTGAATGCGGACATATAAGATTCATCTCGATACACTCAAGCTCAGGCTCAATTATAGGGCCTCCTGCAGATAAAGAATACGCTGTTGAACCGGTAGGGGTACTGAATACTATTCCGTCAGCACGATAGTTTCCTATAGGATTGTCATTTACAAACACATCAAAATCAGCGATTCTTGAATATTCCCCGGATACCACCACATCATTGAGTGCATGATAAGCAACGGTTCTGTCACCATTTTCAACCACTGCCTTCAATCGCATTCTTTCTGATATCTTGTAATCATTTGTAAAAAGATTTTTTAAAACTCCAAGCTCATTTTTCTCAACGGATGCCATAAATCCAAGTCTTCCTGTATTTATTCCGAGAAGGCGCGTATTACTGTTTGTCATTTTAGATGCACATTTTAATATTGTTCCGTCACCGCCTATAGCAATGGCTACGTCAGAATGGCATATAATATTATTGAATAAATCAAATTTTATAAGACTGTTGCCCTTAAACTGTTCATAATACTTTAAGTCCATATATACGTCAGCACCCAGCTTTGTCAGCATATCGCATACAGACACAGTACAGCTGCAGGCATCTTTTTTCATAAGATTAGGGAAAATAACTATATTCATTTTTTGTGACCTTCCGTAAATACTTCTTTGATAAGTTCATCTATATTGTATTTATACTGTGACTTCACCAATAAATCGGATAATTTCTTCAGATACATAAGATATTCTGAATTTCCGCTTCCGCCTTTTATAGGTGAAACACAGAGTCCTGCAATAACAAAGCCCGTTTCCTCGGCAAATTGCGTAATATCATCAAGAATCTGTCTGTGAACATTAAGATTTTTCACAATTCCTGTTTTATTAATATGTCCTTTTCCTGCCTCAAACTGAGGTTTTATAAGTACTAAAGCTTCTCCATCAGGCATAAGAAGCTCATTTATCTTTGGAAGAACAAGTTTCAGAGAAATAAATGAGACATCAGTAGCTATGAAATTTATAATATCATTAAAACAGGATGCAACAGTCTCTCTTATATTAGTTTTCTCCATATTGATTACTCTTTTATCATTTAAAAGAATTTCATCAAGCTGGCTGTGCCCTACATCAAGAGCATAAACTTTTGCAGCACCATTCTGAAGCATGCAGTCTGTAAATCCTCCGGTTGAAGCACCAATATCCACACATACAAGGCCCTCAACTGATATTCCGAAATGGCTTAGTGCTTTTTCAAGCTTAAGGCCGCCTCTTCCTACATATTTATGAATGTCACCTGACACCTGTATATCAGTATCTTCATTTACTGTAAACGATGGCTTTACGCAGACTATACCGTCAACTGTTACATTTCCGTTTTTTATAAGCTGTCTTGCCCTTTCACGGCTTTTACATAATCCACGCTGAAATAATTCTATATCCAGTCTGTTATTGCTCATTACTGTTCCTTTCGGATACATTTTCGGTTACGTATTTTATCATAGTCTGACAGTCAAGATTATATTTATTCAGCTGACTTTTCACTGTTGCCTGTCTGATAAAGTCTTCAATCGCAACACTGTAATATTTTCCCTTGTACCCCTTTTGTGCAAGCCTCATAAGTAAATGCTCGCTGATTCCGCCGTTTTTCATTCCCTCTTCAAAGAAAACAATTTTTTCATATGATTCCGAAATATTTATTATATCTTCGGAAAGAGGAAAAATCTTTGTAATCTTCAGCATATCGCATGATATATCGTATTCATTTTTTAACACGGAACACGCCTTGTACATATCGTCAAAAATTCTTCCGTATGTAACAAGCAATATGCGGGAATTTTCCGATTTATAAATGCAGTGATCATTGTCCGGAGATTTTTTCTCAAAGCTTGTGCAGTCGTTTCCTCTCGGATAACGTATACACACAAGTCCGCTATAGTCATTAACGGCTTTACGGAGTGTCATTCTGAGTTCATCATAGCATGACGGAGAAAATACAGTGACTCCCGGTAACGTTGTAAGAATTGAAACATCAAAAACTCCCTGATGAGTTTCACCGTCTTCACCGACAAAGCCTGCACGGTCAATGCCTATAATAACATGCGTCCCCGAAAGCGAAACATCATGTAATAGCTGATCATATGTCCTCTGCAGAAATGATGAATAAACAGCAAACACCGGTATAAATCCCATACTTGCAATTCCTGCGGAATAAGTAACTGCATGTTGTTCAGCTATTCCGACATCATAGAATCTTTCATGAAATTCATCAGCAAAATACTGAAGTCCTGTTCCGTATTTCATTGCTGCAGTTATAGCGCATATTTTATCGTTTGATCTGGCAATGCTTACAAGCTCTCTGCCGAAAACAGATGAATATGAATCCGAGCCTACGACCTCCGGATTTCCCGTAAGTATGTCAAATTTCGCTATCCCATGATATTCACCGGGATTTCTTTCTGCCGGCAGATAGCCCTTTCCCTTTATTGTATTTACATGAATAAATACCGGTTTGTTAAATGTCCTTGCGAGGGAAAGTACGTCCTCAAGCTCAGCGAGATCATGACCGTTTACAGGTCCGAGATACACAAATCCCAGATTTTCAAACATTGTATTTCCCTTGAGCACAAGTCCCTTTAACGCTGTTTTTGATGCAACAAGTGCCTTGCTTATAGGGGTTCCGACAACAGGAGTCTTTTTAAGTACACTGTCAACGGCATTTTTAGTATTTACGTATTTTTCCTTGCTTCTGATGCTCGAAAGATATTTTGCAAGCGCGCCGACATTTTTTGAAATTGACATATTATTATGATTTAATATTACTATAAGGTTGGTGTTGCTTTTTCCGGCATTATTAAGTCCTTCATATGCAAGTCCGCCTGTCATTGCACCGTCGCCGATTACAGCAATTGCATGATTGTTCTGATTACGAAGCTTCATAGCCTCTGCGATACCGCATGCAACTGAAACTGATGTACTGCTGTGTCCGCTTATAAATGAATCATGTATTGATTCACAAGGCTTTGGAAAACCTGATATCCCGCCCTCCTGCCTGAGTGTAGAAAACTTATCAAGTCTGCCTGTAAGAATTTTATGGGTATATGACTGATGACCGACATCCCAGACTATTTTATCATCAGGAGATGAAAAAACCCTGTGAATAGCCATTGTAAGTTCTACTACACCAAGATTTGAGGCAAGATGTCCTCCTGTACGCGAAACGGTTTTAATCAGTATTGATCTTATTTCTTTACACAGATCCATACATTGATTAACAGTAAGCTTTTTCAGATCATATGGTAAATCAAGACTTTTTAATTGAACAATTTCATTGTTTTTATTCATCTTACCATCCATTTTTCATCTAGTCCTTTACAGGAACAACAAATGCAATTATAATTCCAACAATTGCACCTCCGATTACCTCCAGAGGAGTGTGTCCTAAAAATTCTTTTAATTCTTTTTTCTCCGATTCAATATTATAAGACTCATCAGTCTTTGTTTTTTTGTTTTTAATTATCATTCTGTTTATAATATTTAATTGTTTTGCATGAAGACCTGCCGCACGTCTTACACCCATAGCGTCATAAATGACAATTGCCGAAATAATAAACATTACTCCGAATACAGCTGAATTCAAACCTTCCATACGACCGACAGATACAAGCGATGACACAACCATAGCTGTATGTGAGCTTGGCATTCCTCCTGCGCCTACTACTCTTTCCAGAACAACTTTATTAATCTTTATTGCATGAAGTATAGTCTTTATGATTTGTGCTACAAGCCAGGCTAATACTCCGCATAGTATTATTGTATTATGCATTTAAGCACATCCTTTGGTATTTTTTTATCGTACACTTCAGACTTGTTTGTATAATAAATCAATTTCTTCTTGCGAGAAGTTCGTTTGTAAGTTCAGTCAGAAATTCATTATTATCAAAGCTCTGCAGGATTTCAAGAGCCTCATTGGTAAGCCTGTCGGCTTCCTTCCGGGCATTCTCTATTCCGTTTATAGTAACAAATGTAGTTTTATTTTGTTCCATATCACTTCCTACAGGCTTACCGAGCTCCTCTGACGTAGATGTAACATCAAGAATATCATCTATGATCTGAAATGCAAGTCCCAGCTTCTGTGCATAATTTTCAGCCCTCTTTATAGCTGAATCGTCAGCACCGGCTGCGATACAGCCCATAACACATGATGTTTTAATAAGTGCACCTGTTTTTAATGAATACATATATCTGAGATTTTCTTCATCAATGTCATTTCGTTTTTCATTTTCAATATCAATAACCTGGCCACCTGTCATCCCATAAACTCCTGAGGCAGATGAAAGTTCAGCAATAATCCTTACTTTTTTATCTGAATCAAGTATATCGTCTTTTGCTATTATTTCAAAAGGAAGAATAGCCAATGCATCACCTGCGAGTATTGCAAATGCTTCTGTAAACGCTTTATGGCATGACAGTCTGCCACGTCTGTAATCATCATTATCCATAGCCGGTAAATCATCATGAATCAGCGAAAATGTGTGCATCATTTCGATTGCAGCTGCAGGAGCATAGGCATTTTTAAAATCACCACCGCACATTCTGCAGAACTCCATAACGAGAACAGGCCGGATTCTTTTTCCGCCCGCCTCAAGTGAATACCTCATTGCTTCCGACAATATTTTCTGAGGCATGTTGTTTATTTTATCTTTTGTATAACGCTTTAAATTATTCTCTGTTAAAGCTACATACTCTGAAAGTATGTTCTTTGATTTATCTGTCAATTTTTATCTTCCTCCGGTTTATTCATTGTTATTTTAAGCTTTGCGCTGTCAAGCTCTTTACGGCAGTCAAGTGAAACCTTCATCCCGTCAGAATATAGCTCAACTGCTTTGTCAAGGGTCAGTTCTCCGCTCTCAAGCGATAAAACAATACCCTCAAGTTTTTTTAGATTTTCCTCAAAAGACATATTTATTTCTCCGTTTCTGAAATTTCAGCATATGCCGTTCCGTCTGACATTTTAATGCTTACTGTATCTCCATTATTCAGCTGGTCTACACTTTTTATTATTTTATCGTTTTTATAAACAACAGAATATCCGCGGCTGAGAACGCTAAGCGGATTGAGTGCTTCAAGACGTGTTATCATTCCGGACAGATCCGAATCATACCTCAGAATAATATTTTTATACGACTGATAAAACCTCTGAGAATAAGCATCCAGCTGTGAAATATTTCTCTGAAGCGAAAGCTCCGGTGAAGCAAAATGAAGTCTTGAAATCATATCCGAAAGTCTTTCATCCTTCCGCCTTACAAGAATCTCAAATGCTTTTCTCATTTTTTCGCTGAGCATATAGATCCTGTCATAAAGCATCTGTACAGAAGGCACTGCAAGCTCCGCAGCAGCTGAAGGAGTAGGCGCTCTGAGGTCTGCTACAAAGTCAGCTATGGTAAAATCCGTTTCATGTCCTACAGCACTTATAACAGGAACAGTCATATTATAAATGCAGTTAGCAAGCTGTTTGTCATTAAATGCGCTTAAGTCTTCAGATGAACCGCCTCCGCGCCCCAGAATAACAACATCGCAAAATTCTGACTGTGCTTTTTTTAATGCACTGCATACCGATAAAGCCGCTCCTTCGCCCTGAACAGCAGAATGATAGACGCTAAGCTCTCCAATAGGGTATCTGCGTTTAATAATATTAATTATGTCCTGCAGTGCAGCTCCTTTATCAGAAGTGACCACACCGATTTTTTTCGGAAATTCCGGAATCGGAAGCTTGTGACTTACATCAAACAGTCCTTCTTTTTCGAGCTCTTTTTTCAGTTTTTCAAAAAGAATGTGCTGATTTCCTGTTCCGTCAGGCTGCATATCCGACACATAAAGCTGATACGCTCCGTCACGTTCAAAAACAGAAACTGTACCCATAGCTATGACGTTCATTCCGTTTTCAGGGACAAATCTGAGCATTGAAGCGTTGTTTCTGAACATAACAGCCTTTATAAGACTTTCATTGTCTTTTATTGTAAAATAAAGATGGCCGGAATTTCTGAAATTTGATATTTCTCCTTTTAGAAAAATTCCGCGGAGATTTGAATCCTCTTTAAGCTTAAATGAAATATATCTGTTAAGCTGAGTAACTGTAAGTATATTCAAATTTTATATTTTCTCCCGTTTTATTTTTGCATAAAGAGCCACACCTGAAGCATTGTCACATGAAAATTCAGGACTGGCAAAATATGCTTTGTACTGTGAAAGTATTTTCTGACGTATAATGCTGTTTGACATAACACCTCCGGCATAGATTACAGGCATTTTTCCGTATAAATCTGTTGCCGCCGTTGTCATAGCCTTTATTGATTCATAAATATATGAAAGACAGAACGATGCTATATTTTCAGGAGATTCACCGTTTTCCTTCATGCGGATGCATTTGTTTTCAACACCTGAAAGAGAACAGTCAAACCCCTTTACCGATGGTTTTATTTTATAATTTTCCGTACTCTTAAGAGCCATTTTTTCAATTTCTTTTCCGCACGGAAACTGAATTCCAAGCATTACTCCGACCCTGTCAACAGCCTGTCCGGCATTCAGATCAAGAGATGTACCTATTCTGGTAATACTTATTACTTTTTCACTGTCAGGCTCACATAACAGGCAGTCCGTAGTACCTCCGCTTACATGAAAAGCAATAAATCTGTCATGAATAAATTCGGTTTTACCGGCAGAATACAGTGCGGCAAGAACATGACCGGTCTGATGGGAAGTAGTATATACCGGAATTCCTGTCACTGCAGACAACGAACGTGCAAGTCCCTCGCCGCACAGAAAACACGGCATATATGAATTTTCTTCAAGTCTTGGTCTTGTGGAAACACCTATACCGTCAAGGGATACTCCGGAAAAATCAATAGCTTCAATAAGAACAGGCAGCTGCTTTGTATGATGAAAAACAGCATCGCTTTGTCTTAATCCCAGCGAACCTTTATTTACAGGCAGAAGCCTTTTTTCCTGAAGCATACTGTTTTCTGCACTGTTGTAAACCGCAAGTGACGTTGTGTAATTGCTCGTGTCGATTCCCAGATAGTAGGACATTTTATTTTTCGTCCCCATTCTGACTGCGTGAGTAAACGCCGAGTACACCGTTTACAAATCCTACGTCTTCCTTGAATGAATAATTCTGAGCAAGTAATACTGCTTCTTTTATAGCAGCATTTGTAGGAATTCTGTCATTATATAAAATTTCATAAAAAGCTATTCTGAGAATTGCTACGTTTATTTTAGCTATTCTTGATAATGCTCTTTTTTTACTGTGCTGTGAGATCATTTCATCAAGCTCTGATGATTTTTCGATTATGTCCTTAACCATACTTCTTACATCATCATCAACTGGTACTTCATCAATACCTTCTGCAGCTGCAAATAATTCTTCCACTGTATCATCTCTTAACAGTGACTCATAAATAATTTTGAATACGCTGTCCCGGACTTCTCTTCTTGTCATTTAATCGTACTCCTTGTTTAATATTAAAATATGACTATTTTTTTTCAAAGCTTATTCCTGATACTATTACATTTACTTTTGATACGGTTATTCCCGTCATAGCCTGAATATCTGATTTTACAGCTTCCTGTATTTTTTCACATACTGATATTACATTATACCCATGTTTAACGACTATCTTTGCATTAATCTCAATAACATCGCCTATAATTTTTACATTGACAGATTCTTTTTTCACAAAAAATTTTTTTATAACTCCGCCGTTCGGCTTTATGCCTTCAACACCTTTTATTTCGTTTATTGCGGCAGTTGCAATTGTTACAACGACTTCTTCTGAAATACGAAGAGAGCCTGTATTTTCCTTTTGCATAGTTTTCCTCCATATCAATAATACATAAATATGTGGTCACCCCCGTGAAAATCAACGGAGCATGACCACAGAAATACTCCTATGAAATCAATCCTCTATATTATAACATTTTTTTTTAATTTACACAACTATTTTATTTCGAAAATTCTTATATTTTGTGCCATAACTGCTGTCTCACTCAGAAGAATATCTTTAATAGCTGCTGCCTGTGCTGTATCAAGTCCGTCCGACTGAACAACCACCTTGGCATCATTTTTATCAAGATATACAAGACACTCCTTATATCCCTGTGCTTTTATAAGTGACTCCATTTTATTTTCAAGCTCTGTCATCTGACTAAGCTCTACAGCTGCCAGAGCGTTTACAACAGCTTCATCCTTTGTAACATCTCCGCCGCCCATAATGCTCTGAAGGGTCTGTACAGCCTCGTCACGGCTTGCAGCCTTATCAATTCTTGCCTGTGCAAAATAATCTACAGCACTCATATTCTGAATATTACCTTCACCGGCGTTTACAAACCTTGTATCCCCGTATTCCTCATTCTGAACGGGATTATCAATAGCCTCCTTATTAACCTTTGCCCCGCCTGCTATTACATAATTCACATATACTGCTATCGCAAGTATCATTGTAAGACACGCCATAATAATCTGCTTTTTTCCTATAATAATTGCCGGTTTCTTCATGATCATTCCTCCAGATATAATTTAAAATTTTACTTGAATAATTATTCAAGCTTTGTAACATAAATTTTGTTCGATGCTATATTCAGTGATACTGAAACAGCCTTGTACACACTTTCTCTCACCACACTGTTTCCACCTCCTTCACAAACTACAACAACGCCCGATATCGCAGGATTTATAACCTTTTGTACAAGCGCTTCCTTATCACCGTTTTTCTGAACAAATATATAACTGTTCTCATTCTGCGAGCTGTTGCTTTCACCGTTTTGTGAAATATTGCTCTTATTTTGCTGAGCATATATGTATTCTTCTGTTCCGCTGACCATAAGAGTGACATTTACCTTTCCTACGCCATCTATCTTACTGAGCATCATTTCAATTTGTCTCTCCGTATACGACGAGTAATCAGATGTCTTATACATCTCTTTTTCTTTGATTTTTTTATCGCTTTTTTCCGGAACAAACTCTGAAATCAGTATAAGTGTCATACCGATAAACCCAAGTATTACGATAAGCTTACTTCCTTTTGCAGACAAAAGCTTATTTTTAATATCTTTTAATATTTTTATGTCATTCATTTTTTCCACCTTCGTAAACAATAACGCCTGAGCCAAGCTGACTTTCTATTATTTTTTTAGCCTCATCAAAATTTTGCGTCTTAATATATACTTCATTAATTATTATGCTGCTGCTCTCATTAATATTAACATTTACAGAAATTTCATCATATAAAATATTTTCTTCTTTAAGCTTACCGCCAAGAGAATTTGATATATTCTGTTCAACAGCCTTCTCCATTTCTGCATCAACGGCACTTCCCACAGAGTCTGCCATAATTTCCAGATCATACTCTGCCTGACAATCAAGAATTTCTGAGGGCTTGTTTTTTATTAAAGGTAAAAAAAACACAAGAGTAAAAATCAAAGAAAAAATTAACCTTATATGGCCTGAAAAACGATCATCGGGTTTAATAATGTCCGCAGCGCAGATAGCTATTCCGATAAAGCAGCCTGACGCCACCATCTTGCTGATTATTTCCATTCTTCCCTCTCCCTTTAAATTCCGCTTCCCATTTTCATAACTATTACCGTTGAAATAATAAGCATGATAATAAAAGCAGATACTATGCTTATTATTATTCCAAATATCATTTCAATGTTTTTAAGAAGTGTTTTCAGCCTGTCTGCTGACAGTATATCCGCAGTCACGGCAGCCACCCCTATTGCAAATCTATACAAAAACAGATTTATTACAGCCGGCATTACCATCAGCAGCAATGCAACTATTCCGACACTCCCTATCCCACCCTTTAATACACTGAGGCTTCCTCTCACCGTTGAATAAGCATCCGATACTGCACCTCCTATTACAGGCACAAAATTTGACACAAGATATTTTCCTGTTTTCACAGAAAGAGAGTCTACAGATCCACCTACAATATTCTGAACAGAGAGCATTCCCACAAATACAGTCATAATAAAGCCAAGCAATACTGTAATTATCTTTTTTAGCCCGTTTATTAATCCTCCGAGTGAAAGCCCGGGATTTAAAGCATCAACAATACTTACTGAAAAACAAAGTCCAAGCATAGGTACCAGAAATCCTGATGCAATCTGAACAGAAAGCTCACTTACACCAAGTACAATAAGATTATAGCTTCCGGCTGCAGTTATATTTCCTGACGCTGTCATTACACTTGCCATGACAGGAACATATGCCAGCATAAACAGTCCGCCCTCCTCAAGTGTGTCCCCTGCATTCAGAAAACAATCGCTTACAGGAGAGAGCATTGCGGAGATTGATACAATTACACATACTATACTGCCGACCTTACCTGAGCCGTTTATTTTTCCGACAGTACACATATTTTCAGTAATCGACGACAGAAAAACAATAGCCAGCAATGTTGTCATAAGTGCAAACGGTGCTTTTATTTTTGCCCTTATCTGCCCGGCTACCCATGAAAATACGTTTTCGGGAGTTATTTTTGTAAATGCTTCGGCATTTTCGACCGACAACTCATTTTCGGAAAGAAAACCTCCTGAAGAGCTGTCAAGCATCTGATCAATGACCTCAGTCTGATCATCAAGCTCTCCTTCGGCATGTACGGTTTCCGGGACAAAAAATAAAAGCAAAAATAATATTACTAAAAAGGTCTTTAACATCTTCATATTTTTATTCTCCGTCTGTTTTCTACTGTGACAATTTGTTTATATACTCTATCAGATTTTCAAATAACGGAAGTGCCAGTATAACCAGTGCGGTTTTACCCGCAATCTCTGTAACAGTACCTATGGCATTTTCCCCGCAGTCACGGCATACATCACAGGCAAACTGTGTAATATAGCATATTCCAAGTGATTTGAATATTATCAGTGAATAATCCTCGTCCATTTCACACATAGAATAAAGGTCACTTATCATATTTATAACAGGTGAAATATATATTACCACAAATCCGAGTACAGCAGCGCATGCTGCAATTGAAAGCATTACAGCCTGTTCTTTATTATATTTGTCAAGCAGTCTGCACAATATCGCTGCCACAATGCACAGAGCTGCTACTATCATAATATTATCTACCATATTCCAAACACACTTTTAACAGTATCAAAAAGATTACTTATTTCATTTATAATTATCATAAGGACGACGATAAGGCCTGCGAGTGTTGTAAGCATCGCCTGTTCCTCACGCTCTGCTCTTTTTAATACAAGATTTAAAACAGCGACTATTATTCCTATTCCTGCTATTTTAAAAATCAGATCTATATCCACTCATTTATCAGTCCTTTCATATCAACATAACAGATATAAAAACCCCTGTAAGAACTCCCAGTGTCCTGTATAACTTTCCTTTGTTCTGACTTTCCGCTGATGCTGTCCTGCATATATGCTCTATGTTACGGCTATGAATACTTAACATGGAAAGCTGTCCTTTTGTATTGCTTCTACCCAGTGAATTTCCTACTTCAATAAGTTGTGCACGCTCTTCATTTTTTAAGTAAACATCATTTTCAACAGCTTTAATCCATGCATCTTGAAAAGATTCACCATTCCTGTAAAGCTCAGCTGCCGTTTTAAGAAATTTCAACTGTTCAAAGCTTTTATCAGATGACAGTTCTGATAATATTTCTCCTGTATGCAGGGATCTGAACTCTATATATGTTGACATTCTGTCAAGCATAAGAACAATCAGTTCCAGACGTTTTACACGTTCTGAAAGTGATTTTGAAAGACTTATTCCGCCAAGTGCGGTGGTCATAATAATAAATATCATTCCTGAAAGTTTAAAAATCATAGTTAAACATTCCTTCAGGATTCTGAAATAAAATCTTTATATTTTATTACTGATTTTACCCGGCCTGTCCTGTTTTTGTTATCGAGAAAAGCTATATGCTCAAATGCTCCTGTTTTCATAAGCTTCATAATGTATTTTCTTGAATGAAGCTCCTGAGGGCTTCCCGCATGCACTGAAGCAACTATTTTTACACCGGAATTCGCAGAAGCGATAAGTGCTTTTACGTCTGATTTCGCACCAATTTCATCACATATTATCATGTCAGGAGACATGACCCTGATTGCCGTCTGTATACCCTCCATTTTAGGATAGCCGTCAAATATATCACTCATTGCACCGACGTCGTTCTGTGGCTCTCCGAGATATACGGCAGCCAACTCACTTCTTTCGTCTATAACCGCTATTCTGTACTCATTTGCAAGCCGCCGGCACAGATCACGGAGAACCGTTGTTTTTCCGCTGAGCGGTGCACCTGCAATAAGCAGACCGCACGGACCTTTATCAAACACTTTTTCAAATATTTCGTCTGCACATCCTATTATCTGTTTAGCTAATCTGAAGTTCATTCCGCTGACATTCTTAACTGTCTTCATTTTACTGCCTGATGTAACAGCAGTACCGCATATTCCTACTCTGTGTCCTCCCGGTATAGTAATGAAGCCTTCCTTAAGCTCACGCGAGTAGCTGTGAACGGAATTATCACATACGGCATTAAAGCTGTACTCCATATCATCCTTTGTGCATATAACCGCAAAATGACCATCGGATATCAGTTTTCCCGATGTGTCAAGATATTTTTCGCCGTCAGCATTTCTGACTGCGACAGGTGCATCTGTCCTTAGCCTGATTTCATAAAAGAGTCTTAAATCACTTTCACTCACCTGAGAAAAAAAGCCTTTTATTCTCGGTGAAAAATATCTGAATATTGCCGTAGATGAATTATTATTCATTATCATTTTATATACCGTCCTTTCTGATTTAACAGTCTTACGCAACAATGTTTATATGGTAAAATATATGAACCAATGAAATGTTTTAGAACAAAAAAAAGACTGTAAAAACAGCTCTGAAAAATTTAAGAGAGTGAAATCTTTTCGATTCCACTCTCTTTTTTCAGTTGTTTTTACAGCCCAATTCAAGAAACTGTTTTTTAGTATGATATCAGAATAAATTTTAACGAAACAAGATCAAGAGTCGATATAATTAAATCGCCGTTTATATCTGCAGATGATGTGTCTTTATCAGAACTTTCAGATAACATTATATTTATCAGAGCTATCATATCAGCAGAATTTATCTTTCCGTCATTATTTACATCTCCCGATATTTTTTTTACAGTAGGAGCAGTTGTTTCTGACGGTACAGGTGCCGCAGATGTCTCTGACGGTGCAGTTTCTGAAGGTGCTGCCGTTTCCGACGGTACAGGTACAGGTGCCGCAGATGTTTCCGGCGGTGCAGTTTCTGAAGGTGCTGCCGTTTCTGACGGTACAGGCACAAGTGCCGCAGATGTTTCCGGCGGCGCCGTTACTGCCGGCGCTGCTGTTTCCGGCATTACAGGGGCAGGTGTCTCCAAAGGTGCAGTCACTGCCGGTGTTGCTGCTGTTTCATTTGAGCTGTCGGCAGGTGAGGCAAAATCAAGGCAGATCCAGCCGTCTGAATTATTGAAATTTATCTTTCCCCAGTTACCTGATATTTCTGATACAAGTACCATGGAATCTGCCGGTATGAGTGAAATAACTGTATTGACGGTTCCCGCACCTGTTCTGAGATTCAGAACACTGTTTGTTTTATACATCCTTTTATGGAAAGGTTCGCTGACAGAAGGCTGTACAACCGGACTCTCAGTAACAATAGTGTCATTTACAAACTCTGCGTACTCAAGACATATCCAGCTTGTCTTTCCGTTATATACAGTTTTCCCCCAGTTACCCGAAATCTCCAATACGGGCAGTTCTGTTCCGGCAGGTATCAGTCCTTCTGATTCTGAAGATTTATTTGGCTGTTTACGATAATTCAGTACATCGTTTGTAATATATGTGCCTGTTGAATATGTTACAGACGGAATATCCTCATTTCCGATCATCGATGTATAATTCAGGCATATCCATCCTGTCCTGCTGTTAATATTTATTTTACCCCAGTTTCCCGACGTTTCGGTTACCTGAACCTTTGCGTTAAGATCAAGAAGATCTATTTTTGACGCAGAAGCTGAAGGCTCTGTACGGACGTTAAGCTTTGATGTAGTTATGTATGTACCCGCTTCAAACGCAGTGTTTGTTATATTTTCCTGTGGTGCAGACGGTTTTGATGAGCCTGCTGACTTAAAGAGCTTAAGTCTTGTAGTTCCTTTGAAATTATACTGGTCAAAAAGATTGTTTGAAGTATTTCTCGCCGGATCAAACGAATATACAACGCCGTCCGATACAGAATCAATTGCTACCCAGTGTGACGAATACTTAACATCTGAAACAAGGTAATATCCCTGATCAAGATATGATTTTATTTCAGAAACCTTTTCTGCTTCTGTTGAACCATAAAGATAAGCAGTGCCTTCAAAGGTGAAATCAGGTACAAGTTTGGAAACAGCACCCCAATATATATTTCCTGAACCGTCAAGTCCGCCGTTATTGTTCAAAAATGTACAGAATGTTCCTGGTGTAAATGTTGATTCGTCAAAATATCCCGCATGAACAACAAGTATCGCAAGAGACGTTACTGCGCACCCGCTCTGTGATATTGTTTCACTGCTTCTGCCAAGATAAACTCCTCCCCATCTCGAATCACTTTGTTTCCACGTTTTATACTCTCCGTTTGAAGCCGAAACAACGATACTGTGATCCATCTGGAAATATGCTGTACCTGATACAAGTAATGAACATGCAACAGCAACAGAAATAATCTTTCTTCGTCCGCCCTTTTTTATTTGCTTTAACATATTAACCTCTTTTCTGTAAAACTTCATCCCGGATTTATTAAAAACTTTTATCCGGACATATAATAAAAATAATTCTTATAAGGATATTTCTTTTACCCTATTTTGCGGTAATATTTTTATGATAAAATCCGCTGTATAAATATGATCTTACCGTCATATACGCAAAATGCACTATGTTTATACCAATTTAAAGTAATAAGCCAACCATGACCTATGTTTATAGATTATATCATATAATAATAGATATATTGTTAACAAATCTTTATTTTTATATTACTTTTATAACAAAATTATTTCAAATATTACACAAATATTAAGATTACAATGCTTCATGTAAATTGTTTCAAACATTATTTTAAGATTTTTATTTATTTTTACATATTATTCGCAAATAAAAGTTAAAAATTATGACATAATATTATTAATTAAAATATTAAAAAAGTAAGCGTCAAATAATAAAAGGCATCTTTTAACAAACTTCAAAATATGATATCATAAAAAGAATGCGTTAACAATGATTGTTTTAAAATTTCATTGTAACGCATTTGTATTTTATAATATTATAGAACCTCACAGTTAACTCTAAGCAAGAATACTGATTGATTTATTTCTTTATCTGAATCATCCTCATATCCTTGTCAATTAATGATGAATCATGAGTTACCATTATAATTGTTTTACCACTTGTATGCAGATCTTTTAGTATTTTTATTACCTGAACAGCATTTTTTTTATCAAGTGATCCTGTTGGTTCATCTGCAAGAATCAGAGAACATTTTTTCATCATAACTCTTGCAAGTGCTACCCTCTGCTGTTCACCGCCGGAAAGCTGGTATATCTTTTTCTTTTCCGAACCTGAAAGTCCAACATTTTCAAGAGCCTTTCCGATAGTTATGCCACTTCTTGCAGCGGGGCGTATAATATTAAGATTCTCTTCAACGGTTTTGTTATCAACAAGAGCAAAATTTTGGAATAGAAAACCCACGTAATTCTGGTAAAACAATCTCATATCCCGTGAAGTGGACAAATCATATTTATCCATGATTATTTTGCCGGAATCAGCCTTCTCAATTCCGCCAAGCATATTCAACAGTGTTGTCTTTCCGCAGCCACTTTCACCAGTGAATACGATAAACTCATTTTCCTTAATTTCAAGCGAATAATCTTTGAATATATCCTGTGTACCAAATGATTTATTTAAATTCTCTATTTTTATCATAATGCTCCTCCTTTCAGGATTTTTGAAACATTGTTTTTATCCTGTTTATTCACCAAACTAATGAAATTGATAATGTCAATAAAAAATGCTGTCGCTACCGAACACAAAATCGTACCGAATGATCCGTAATTCATTACATTACTTACTATCATTGCAGTGCCTGTACACACAGCATAAATTACCGAGGATATTATAAACTGTTTTTTAAACCGCATAAACAATGTGTATCCGGTAATTTTCTTTATTGAAAGCTCAGTTGCATTTACCTGGTATTCCAGTCTGACAATCGATGAAATAATCAATACCTGTATAAAAATGAGCATAACAGATAAAATAGAATTCAGATACATCGTTCTTTTATATTTTATCCAGTGAAAATCAAATATTTCACTCATATCAGTAGATGTGAAATGGAAACCTCTTTCTTCTGCATATTCCTGTATCAAATCATTTTTCTTTATAAAATATGCATATAGTGAAGTTTTAGAGTCATTATTATTATTTTTATAAATAATAATAACGGGATTCTCCGCATTCTCTGTAAGCAATGATTCAAGCCCATATACAGGCAGAGTAAAAACCGATTTATTTCCCTTATATGTAACAAAATCAGCATTTCTCATTTCACACCAATTTCTTTCATCTTCAGAAATATTATAATTTTCCGGATACACAAAGTAGAGATCGGATTCAAAATTATATCCTTCCAGTTCCTGAATATTATGTTTCAACAAAGAAACTGCGTTTTCATTCATTCTTATTGCCAGTGTACCGTCACTCAATAACATACAACGGAATGATATGATAACGTCAGTATGTTTTTCCAAATAATCATAAAAGTCAACAGTATCACTTTCCTGCCAGATTTTCCTGTCATCATTGTATCTGAATCTTGAAATAATACAATAGTCATTTAGAAACTGATAATTTTCCTTTTGTGAATAGTATTTTACAGCCATATATATGTTTGAAAAACACAGTGACATCAATGCAGACGTAATAACTATTGCAATTCCCTTCATTACATAGTTCAAGGTCAGCAATCGTCCTGAAAAAATATTTGCTTTTAAAACGGCCCCTGGTTTTACTTTAAGTATAGCTGCTGATACAAAAATATTGAGTATTATCATCAAACAGAACATGACGGCAATCAGTTTAATTCTGAAAATAATCCCTGTGAACAATTCTGTTCCGACACATAACAATGCAAAAATCAGAATATAAAATACATTATCCGACAGAATATATTTCAGATAAATACCGACATATTTTTCACCCAATGTAAATCTTAAAAATAATTCCTTACTCATATTAAGAATATCGCAGTATGTAAAAAAACAGAGCAGAATAATCAGCACGCACCAAAGTAAAACAAGTATCCCAGTAGATTCAGAAATCGGAGAAAATGAATTCTCATGAGGAAATCCACCAGCATATTTATCTACTAGTTCTGATTTAAAATTCCGCATATCTTCAATATTCCCAATAAGATTAAAAAATGGTTCATCATTTATAAGGGTTTCAGGAATCTCAGAATAATCATATACGTTTACAGTAGTTTTTCCTGACACAAAACTTCTGAATTCTCCTTCTTTCAGGAAGTAATTTTTTTCAAGGTATGACAATACATTTGTATCAGCATATATATCTATTACATTATGAAAAGCCGAAACAGTGTTTATATGAAGTTTAAACACAATTATATTATTAGAGTTTGCAGTTTCATTTATTTCTGAAAGCATATTTTCGCGTGAACAATCAGAAGGAATATAAAAATCCGTTTTAACAAAGTTATCTATCATATTAAGGTATGACTGATAAATCTCAGATGAAATAACAACACTTATTATCATAAGAAAAACTATTACTGTTTTTTTCAAATACTTCATACACTTTCTCCCAGGCTAATATTTTAAAAAATCTCCCATAATCCATCTGCCTTATCCAAATATTTCACAATAGTATCACGATTTTCTTCAAGTAATGCAATCTGATCATCAGTGTATTCCTCAAGTGGATTTAAATCCTTGTCCACCATAATTTCAATACAATCTGTTGTGTAATTAAATCCTGTTTCATCCAGCGTCGTATCTTCGATAACTTCCAATGATATTCCTATTTCACATTTATCTGAAAAAGGCAGAGGCCAGATTATAATATCTACCATGACATCCCCGTTCTGAAGTTTATCGTTCCTCAGTGAACAAATCGCAAGATTACCCGTAAACCCAAGATAATGCGGAAATCCAACACTATATGATATTTTCTCATCATCAATAAACAACGAGTTACCAAATTCGTCTTTACCTGTTAAATTTGAAAAATCTATATATCTTTTATAGTTCACAAACCAGACTAAATTGTATATAATGAAGGCTATTACAATCAATATCAGTGTTTTTTTTATTACATTTTTCATAAATTCTCCATATCGTAAAGAGTAACAGCAAAAGAAAAATCTTTTGCTGTTATCGTTACATCATATTTTTATTTCATAATATAAACTGCTACTTATTGAATTCAAAAGTATTTTATAATAAGTATAAAATATCTGTGACTATTAGCTTTAGCAACGCCCAACGCTACACCCTATCAACGATTATCATGCATATATTCCCCGATAAAAGATTTGTACTTTTATCGGGGATTTTGCTTTAAATACTAAATCTGATGTCAATTCCGTTTTCGTCGGAAATATAGACAACATCAATCATGGTGACAGCAAGAGTGTGTTTTTCGTCCATTGAAAGCTCGTCCCATTGGTTCATCGGGTCAGATAATGGC
>JAEWXO010000029.1 GCA_023458875.1 Bacillota bacterium
TAGGAAAGAATTTGGTGTAGTAAGTAGTTTGAATACTTATGTTTGATTATTCAGTTTAAGATAGTCGGTGTTTATAGCAAAGAGGTCCCACCTGTTCCCATTCCGAACACAGAAGTTAAGCTCTTTCACGTTGAAGATACTTGGTTGGCGACGACCCGGGAAAATAAATCAATGCCGGCACTAAATAAAAAAAGAACCAGTCTTTATAAGGCTGGTTTTTTGCGTTTCACAAAAAAATTCTGCATTACGGAATCCGCAATGCAGAATTTAGTTTATTTGATTTTACCAGCCAAGTACTCTGTTATAGAGGTCTTCATATTTACGTGCTGAATTGTTCCATGAAAAATCTGTTTTCATTCCGCGCGTTACAATATCTGACCAGCCTTTTTTCATATCGAAGTATACGTGCTTTGCATAGTTTATTATGCCGAGCATTTCATCGGCGTTGTAATTTGAAAAAGAGAATCCGTTTCCGGTATTGTAGTATTCGTTATATGGTTCAACTGTGTCCTTCAGACCGCCTGTTTCGCGGACGATAGGTACTGTGCCATATTTGAGGGCAATAAGCTGTGTAAGTCCGCATGGTTCGAACTTTGAAGGAACAAGCATTGCATCGGCAGCAGCATATATTTTATGCGCGCGGTTTTCAGAGAAGAAGATATTTGCCGAGATTTTTTCAGGGTGCATGTTCTGGTAATTGCGGAATGTATTTTCATACCGTTGTTCACCGGTTCCGAGAACGATAAGCTGTGTATTGTCGTCGATTATTTTGTCAAGTACCCAGTTTATAAGATCCAGACCTTTCTGATCGGTCAGACGTGAAATTATTGCAATCATAAATTTGTTTTTATCAACAGGGAGACCGAGCTCACGCTGAAGAGCTTGTTTATTCATTGCCTTGCCGCGGGAAAAGTTTGAAATGTTGTAGTTTGAGAATATTTCCTGATCGGTTTCGGGATTGTAGATACTGTAGTCAATTCCGTTTATAATTCCGCAAAGGGACTGGTTTTTGGCTCTTAAAAGTCCGTCCAGTCCTTCTCCGTAGTAACTGTTCTGAATTTCTCCGGCATATGTTTCGCTTACTGTTGTAATATAGTCTGCATATACCATTCCGCCTTTAAGCATATTTGCGTCTTTTTTGAATTCAAGCTTGTCAGGCGTAAACATATAGCTTGGAAGATCTGTATTGTATTCAAATGTTTTTATGTCCCATATTCCCTGGAATCTTAAGTTGTGTATGGTCATGATTGTTTTTGTGCCGAAATAAAACGGATTTTCAGCATAAATACTTTTAAGGAAAACCGGAATAAGCGCAGATTGCCAGTCATGGCAGTGAATTATATCCGGCTTGAAGTTTATTACGGGCATTATCGCAAGAACGGCTTTGCAGAAAAATGTAAAACGTTCGATGTCAAATTTGGTATCGCAGTATGGTTTTTCTCCGCCGAAATAATATTCGTTGTCAACAAAATAATACGTAACGTCATCGATACAGTATTTCATAATTCCGACGTGAAAGTTTCCTTTTCTCTTTCCGTAGTCCATATAAAAATGATGAATGTACTGAAATTTGGTTCTGTATTCCTGTGGTATGAATGTATAATACGGTAATAAAACCGCCGCTTCATATTTCGTTTTATCAAATGTTTTAGGCAGCGTTCCGACTACATCGGCGAGACCACCGGTTTTAATAAATGGTACACATTCGGATGCTGCGAAAAGTATTTTCTTCATGGTGTTTTTTCCTTTCATTGTATATATTAATTAGTTAACAGCTCAGGCAATTTACCGGTTGTCTCCTGAAATGATTTACATTTATAATAATAATCCGGTGTAAATCCTTTTAAATTAAAGGAGGCGTTTTTTGTAATCACCTCGTAAAACAAGAAAAATATTCCTTGAATTAAAGCCATTATTAATAATCTCATATATGTATTGTAGCATATTATAGAATAAATAACAATATATATTGTGAAAAATCTCTCTTTTATTTTATGTTAAAAACGTAAAATTAATTATTATTGATTTTAGACATTTATTATGATATAATTTAATTATGTATTTTGGCAGGAGGGATTTTTTGAAAAAATCTATAAATATTTTTTCTCGTGTGATAAAAAAAAATTTTCTGTCACTGTTGGGATTTGAATTTATTTTCAGAATATCAATCGCTTTTGTTTTTATTCCTGCAATTATAAAAACAGTAAATATAATATTGAATAAATACGGTATAGTATATATAACAAATAAAAATATATCAGGAATCATAAAAAATCCAGCCATACTGGCAGTAATTCTTGTCGGAGTCGTTGTATTTTTCAGTCTTGCTGTATTTGAATCAAATTGCCTGGCAGCCTGCTTTCAGTATTCAATGCATGATAAAAAAATAAATATTACAAATATATTCCTTATAGGATATTCAAAAATGAAGAGGATGCTTGCAGGAAATAAGTACAAATCAGTTTTATGGATGCTGATGGTGCTTCCTGTCTATAATCTTCATTTTGTAATTATCCTGTGCGACAAGGTGGATATTCTCGGGACATTGCTAAAGTACCTTTTCAGAGGAATGTCCTTTAAATATATATATATAATCATTGCTGTAACAGCGTTATTGGCTGTATCAATTGAAATGTACAGATTCGGTGCATTATATTTTGAAACGGGAGAAAAAATTAAAAAAAGAGGCTTTATAAAAGGATACCTTTTAGGTCTGACAGAGGCTACGGTAACAAATCTTTTTGTTGCCGTAATAATACTTTTTGTTTATATTGCTCTTATTTTATCGGCAACACTGATTCTCAGATTTTCCGGTAACTCGCATCTGGCATTTGCACGGCTTATAAGATTTGAGAGTAATATATATTATTTTATTGCTTTTTTCGCGGGTATAACCGGCGCAGTATTCAACACTGCAATGATATATGTATTTAATCATAAAAAATTTACTCAGACGCAGATTTCGGCGGAATTGCCTGAATTAAAAAAAATCGGGACCGGTAAAAATTTATTCAGAACCCTGGTTGTTGCGGCTTTAATTTTTTTGTTGTTCATTGCTGACATTATTACAATAGTAGGATATGTAAGCAACGGATCACACTTTCTGGAGGAGATGCTTATAAGTACTTCAGTTACAGCTCACAGAGGCGGTGCGGGATTTGCACCTGAAAATACAATGGATGCTGTGAGATATTCAATAGAAAGCGGAGCAGACTATATAGAAATTGACGTTCAGATGTCTGCTGACGGCGTTATTATTGTTCTGCATGACGATAACTTAAAAAGAACCACGGGATATAACAAATATGCTTATAAAATGAATTACAGTGATATAGTAAAGCTCGATGCAGGCAGTTATTTCAGTGAAGCCTATGCAGGAGCATATATTCCGACTCTTGAAGAGGTTCTTGTAGAATGCAAAGGTAAAATTAATATAAATATTGAATTAAAAAAAGTTAAAGAATCAGAATATGAATTTGTCGATAAGGTAATCGATCTTATCTATGAGTATGATATGCAGGAGCAGTGTGTAATAACATCGACAGCATATTCATATCTCAGATACGTGAAAAAAAATGCCCCGGAGCTCAGAACGGGATTTATAGCAAATATGCTTTTCGGCGATGCTTCATCACTTCAGTATGCCGACTTTTTCAGTGTAAAATATATTGTGGTAAATGAAAATTTTGTAAGGACCGCACATGAAGCCGGAAAGGAGGTTCATGTATGGACCGTCAACACAAAGCTGCTTATGAACAGAATGAAGGGTCTGGATGTAGACAGTATAATTACAGATAACCCTGTTTTATGCAAGAAAATACTGTCAAGGAAAAATGACAGAAGAAGCTTTGCCGAGCTTCTTCAGACAATACTCCAAAGATGATTTTAATTAACAAACATTAAAATGCTATAAAAGGTATTGACAATTAAAAAAAAATTAGTTATATTAATATTTGAGACTAACGATAAAAAAACACAGAAAAGACATTGTTCGGGATGTATTGAGGATTACATTAAAATAATATCTGCATTATAAAGCAGATAAAAAAGCAGATTAAAGAGTAATATCTGCAAATGAAGTGGAGGATTTACCATGTGTGGTATTGTCGGATATGTAGGTAAGAAAAATTGTACAGAGGTGCTTATAAATGCACTTTCAAAGCTTGAATACAGAGGATATGATTCAGCAGGAATAGCAGTATTTGAGGACGGAAACATCAAGGTAGCAAAATCAAAAGGAAGACTTTCAGATCTTGAAGAAAGAATGAAGGTCGAAGGAAAACCGATGGGAAACGCCGGTATAGGTCATACAAGGTGGGCAACCCATGGAGAGCCGTCAGATATAAATTCACATCCACACAGCGGAGCGGATGTAACACTTGTACATAACGGAATTATTGAGAACTATAAAAAGCTTAAAGAATTTCTTGTTAATGAGGGAAGAACATTTGTCAGTGAAACAGATACAGAGGTAATAGCACAGCTTATAAGCTATTATTATAACGGTGATCCTGTAGAGGCTATTATTGAAGCAACCAAGGAGCTTGAGGGTTCATTTGCACTCGGAATTATATTCAGTGATTTTACAGACACTGTGTTTGCAGTAAGACGTGAAAGTCCGCTGATTGTCGGAATAGGTAAGGATGAGAGCTATATTGCATCTGATGTACCTGCAATTTTACAGTATACAAAGGATTATTACCTTCTTGAACCGGATGAGATTGCTGTTCTGAGTCCTTACAGCACAAAGATTTATAACCTGCATTATCAGGCAATTGAAAAAGAGCTGAAGACTGCAGACTGGGATATAGATGCAGCTGAAAAGCAGGGATATGAGCATTTTATGCTTAAAGAAATACACGAGCAGCCGGTTTCGATAAAAACCACAATTGCATCACGTATTCAGGATGGTATGCCAAATCTTGAAGAATGCGGAATAACAGAAGAAAAACTAAGGAACTTTAAAAATATATTTGTAGTAGCTTGCGGTACTGCAATGCATGCCGGAGTTGTCGGAAAATATGTAATAGAAAATATAGCACGTGTACCTGTTATAGTAGATATAGCTTCAGAATTCAGATACAGAAATCCTCTTGTAGGCGAGGGAGACCTTGTAATAATCATTTCACAGTCAGGTGAGACGGCAGACAGTCTTGCAGCTATGAGACTTGCAAAGAAAAACGGAGCAGAAACACTTGCAGTTGTAAATGCAAAGGGTTCATCAATAGCACGTGAGGCAGACATGCTTATTTATACACACGCAGGTCCTGAGATAGCAGTTGCATCAACAAAGGCATATATGGTTCAGGTAGCAGTTATGTATCTGTTTGCGTTTGAGCTGGCACTTGCTAAAAAGGAAATAACTCCGGAAGAGTGTCAGAGACTGGTTGAGGTTCTGCAGAGCATTCCTGATGTAATTTCAGGAATACTTGATAAAATGGATGCAACACAGTATGCAGCATCATCCCTTATTAATGCAGACAGTCTCCTTTATATAGGACGCGGACTTGATTATGCACTGAGTATGGAAGGCTCACTTAAGTTAAAGGAAATAAGCTACATTCATTCAGAGTCTTATGCTGCCGGTGAGTTAAAGCACGGAACAATATCACTTATATCAAAAAATATGCCTGTAATAGCTGTTGTTACCCAGCCTGAGCTTGCACAGAAGACAGTAAGCAACATCAAGGAGGTAAAGGCAAGAGGAGCATATGTTGTCCTTGTATGTGCCGACAATATTACTGTTGATGAAGAAGCATATGATATCAGAATAGATGTTCCTTCGGTTGATCCTTTGCTTATGCCTATGCCGGCTGTAGTTCCGCTTCAGCTTATAGCATATTACACATCAGTGTTAAGAGGAAACGATGTTGATAAGCCGAGAAACCTTGCAAAATCAGTTACAGTAGAGTAAATTATAAAATAAATTATAAAGTAAAAAACGATGCAGATAAAAGCTCTGCATCGTTTTTGTTTATGGAAATCACCGGTGATTTAAGCGATATAGGATAAATATGCATCAAAAAATCCCCAATATTCATATTTTAGATATAATAATATATAAAATAAAATTTTTCTTAATTTTGTATTGACAATTAATGTGTAACATGGTATAATCTTAACAGAATAATTATACAAATTATAGAAAAAAGGAGATAAGTTATGAAAAATTTAGTATGTTCTTTATTTGCGGTTTTAAGTTTTTCAGTTTTTACACATGGTTTTAGCGTATCTGCAGACAACGCTCAAACATTGGATGTAGGTTATAATCACTTGGCTTCAGTAATTTATACTGGACAATCCGCAAGTTCATGTGTTTGGGGTGGCGGGTATTATGCGGATAGAAAATATGCCACATGTAATGCAGCAGTATATCGTAGGAGTAATGGAGCCATGTTAAATGGGGTTGCTGATTCACATTGTGTATATAATGATGATTCAGTATATTGTTCTCTTAATATATCATCGTATACAGGTTGTCGTTTTGTAGCAACATCAAGTGTATATAGAGATTTATCGCCGTATTCGCCTGTTGCTGGAAGTACATCGGCTACGGAATCAAATTAATAAAACTATACAATTATCAAAGTCAGCTTATGCTGGCTTTGATAATTGTAATAAGTAACGGAGAAAAAATATGACATATATTTTTAAAAATATATTTTTATTTGCCAAAAAGGATAAGCTTGTTTTTTTAATAACAATTTTATGTGTAATAATATCATCATTTATAATGAACTTTTCATATGGTGTATATTATAATTACAAAGTAAAAAACGATTCATTTGAGCTTCTTCCGGATGCTCTTAATGGTGTTGCAAATGAAGAGTTTTCAAATAAAGATTTTTTAAATTATTTGTTTTCCTTTGATGAAGAAACATTAAAGAAAATAAGTCTGATTTTCTGTACGGCATCCATAGAACCATATGAAGAACCATTTGAATTCAGGTTTGAAATATCTGATGGAAAGTTAAAACGTTCAGAGGAATTTAATAAAAATGTGAATACAAATGGATTTTTGAAAAGTGGAAGATATTTATCAGAGGATGAAGAAGAGCATGGAGATAAGGTGGTTGTAATGTGCACTGGTGAAGATTGTCCGGCAATTGGTGAAACTACTGTCATTAATGGAAACAAATATAAGGTTGTGGGAATACATGACGGATTGTTTTCTTATCAATCATGGATACCATTTATGTCGGTTGATGATAAAATACCTATGAAGGAAATATCGATTGAATTTAATGGTGAGATTACACGTGAAATATATGATAATTTTGTAAATAAAGCTGGAAAAATGATTGATTATGACAGCGTTGAAATTGTAGATGGGACAGATGTTATATTTAATAACAGCATGATATTAATTTCAGTGTTAGTATCTATAATATCATCAATCAATTTTGCAACAATGTATAAATATATATTGTTAAAAAGAAAAAAATCACTTACGGTTATGCGACTGTGCGGTTGTACAAATAAAAAAGCAGAAAGTATATATCTTTCAGAGTGCATACTGTTTTCAAGTGTTTCATACATACTGGCGACCATGTGTTATGATGTGATTATGAAGAAATGTCTCGCATCTTTTTTTGAAAACATAAAGGACGCACATTCACTCATGAACTATACAGTACAATTCTTTTTGTTTACAGTTGTCAATGTATTTGTTCTGTATTTTACAATAAGAAAAAATGTAAGAGTGCAAATAAAAACAATGTTATCGGGTGGTGAATAAATATGAGTATATGGAGGGTAGGTTCAAAGAAAAACAGACTGATAAACGTGTGTATAGTATTTCAGTTAAGCCTGGCTATGATTGTAACAATACTTTTGATTTCTTCAATCAAGTCTAAAACTCAGTATTATGAGCCTTTCAGAAATTATTTTGAAGGTCGTGGTGATTTTGGAATATTACAACCTGTAGTTATGAATAATCATGGTGTCGGGTCAATGGACGTAATAAAAAAAAATATGAAGAATGTGAAGAGTATAGCAGGATGTTATATAGTAAATGCGGGAAGTCCTGATTATAAGCTTGCTTGTGTATGTTATGATGATGAGATAGAAAAAAAGTTCAAGCCATCACTTAAAAGCGGAAAATGGATTTCAAATGATAAAAAAGAAATGGAGGCCGTTATTACAGATAATGCTTACGGACTGAAAACAGGTGATACGATAGAACTCTGGTCCCAATCAAATGATATTTATACGTTTACTATTGTAGGAACATTGAATTCAAATGCGCCTATCCCGGGAATGATGCCATCCGGTTCTTTTATAACATTAAGTTATAAGACATTTTACAATAATTACAATTATAATTATGAAAACCGACCGGCATTGATATTACCTAATGATACTGATATGTTTGACAAGCAGGTTGCATATCAGATTTTAATAAAGTACAATGACAATATCACAGATGATGAGATAAAAGAAAACAGGTCATTTATTTTTGGCGTTGGCGGACTTATAATGGAAAGCATGAGCACAATAAATAAAAACAGCCAAGAGATAATCAAAAGTGAAATATTTATCCTTTTGCCAATAGTTATTGCCATATTAATTTTAATAACAATAAGCACAGTAAGTATTTCAGCAATCGCTGTCAAAAGTCAGCTGAAAAATTATTCTATATATTATATGTGTGGATTGAGCTGGAAAAAATGTACTAAGCTCAGCTTGTACCGAACAGCAGTAACCTGTATTTCTGCTGTAGCTTTAACGGCTTTTGCACTGAGATTTATGGATATCAGCCCGGTAGGCAAGGATTTTATTTTAGAGATACAACTTGATTCAGTTTTAATATCTCTGTCAGTAATTTTATTTTATTTTGCAGTTTCATTTATCATGCCATTTGCAATAATAAATAAAACAAGCCCTGTCCAGATTTTTAAGTCTAACTAGGAGTGTTGAGATGATTACATTAAAAAATGTCACTAAGACATACAATCATGGGAAAAGTAACCAATTTGTAGCATTAAAGAGTATTGATTTAAAGATTGATACTGGTGAAATGACTGCAATAACAGGAAAATCAGGAGCAGGAAAATCCACACTTCTTCATATTATTGCTTGTATAGATACATATGAGGACGGAGAGTATTATATTGATGAGATTCTTGTTAAAAAATTAAATGAAAAGCAGTTAGCACAAATACGAAATAGCAAAATAGGAATTGTGATGCAGGATTTTGCCCTTGTAGATGAATTTACTGCTATAGAAAATGTCTTACTTCCATTAAATTTATCTGCAAATAAAAAACGTGACAGGCGTAAGATTGCATTTGAAGCTTTAAAAGAAGTCGGAATGGAGGGCTGGGCTGATAAATCAGTAACAACATTGTCCGGAGGACAAAAACAACGAGTTGCGATAGCAAGAGCTGTTGTAAATGAACCGTCTATTATTCTGGCAGATGAGCCGACGGGTGCACTGGACACTGAAAACAGCAAAGAAATTATGAATTTATTCAGTGTATTGAACAAATCCGGAAAAACAATAATTATTGTAACACATGATTCCGAGGTTGCACATAAATGCAATAAGATCATTGAGATCTCCGATGGCAGAGTTGTAAAGAACGAATAAAAACCGGCTGTGTATTTTTTATTACAGAATACACAGCCGGCTTTGTTTATCTATCCTGAAAATATTACTTACCCGGTAGCAATCAGAATAATCCACTTATTTAAATTGGGTAATTAATAGGATAGCTAAAATATTAAAGATCCCAGATTTCTTTTGAATACTCCAGTACAGTTCGGTCAGCAGAAAATTTGCCGGAGTTTATAGTGTTGGCAAAACATTTTTTTGTGAATGAATCAGTATCTGAATAATCTTTGTTTGCTCTCAGCCTTGTGTCAGTGTATGACTGAAAATCATGTAAAAGGAAATAGTGATCCGGTTTGTGCCAGTCTGCGCCATAGAGGATCGAGTTATAAAGTTCTCTGAACATACCTGTATCATTATCGCTGAATGTTCCGTCTATAAGTGTATCAAGTGCACGTTTTATACGTGGATTCTGGTTATATATCTGAAGTGGATCGTATGAGTCTGATATCTGTGATATTTCATCTACCTTTGCGCCAAAAATATAATTGTTCTCTTCTCCGGCCTGTTCAATTATTTCTACGTTTGCCCCGTCAAGAGTTCCGAGTGTTACAGCACCGTTTAGCATGAATTTCATATTTCCGGTACCGCTTGCTTCTGTTCCTGCGGTTGAAATCTGTTCTGATATATCTGCAGCAGGGATAAGCTTCTGTGCATATGAAACATTATAATTCTGTACAAACAGAACTTTTATTTTATTACTTACAAACTCATCATTATTAACCATTGCGGAGACTTCATTGATAAGCTTGATAATGCCTTTTGCACGATAATACCCCGGTGCGGCTTTTGCGCCAAAAAGGAAGACAGTAGGGTTAAAATCCTTTATTGTTCCGTCTTTTATAGAATAATAAATATCTATGACAGAAAGTATATTCAGAAGCTGACGTTTATACTCATGGAGCCTTTTAATCTGTATATCAAATATAAAATCAGGATTTAATGTTACACCTTCATGCTTTTTTATATATTCGCAGAGCTGAAGCTTTTTTTGATTTTTAATCCTACGGAAATCATCAAGAGATTTCTTATCATCAAGATATTTATTAAGGTTCCTTAGATCATTGAGATCAGTTATCCATTTGTCACCTATTCTCTCTGTTATAAATGCTGAAAGTTCAGAATTGCAGAGGGCAAGCCATCTCCTCTGGGTTATACCGTTTGTTTTGTTGTTGAATCGTTCAGGATAAAGTTCGTACCATTCTTTTAATACTGAGTTCTTTAATATTTCAGTATGGATATGAGCGACCCCGTTTACTGAATGTGATGCATAAATTCCCATACGCGCCATGTGTATCTGATCATTGCTGATGATTCTGAGTTTTTCCATCTCATTTCCGCCGATGCCATTTGCGTAAAATTTATGAGTAAGATTATCGTTAAGAAGAACTACGTATGGGTATACATCAGGAAGTACACTTCTGAAAAGTGAAACATCCCATTTTTCCATAGCCTCAGCCATTACGGTATGATTTGTATATGCAAATAATTTATTTGTAATATCGATTGTTTCCTGAACAGGAACATAATAATCTGCTATGAGTATTCTCATAAATTCAGGAATAGTTGAAATAGGATGAGTGTCATTTAGCTGTACAGAGTAGTAAGATGTAAATTTGCTGAAATCATCACCGTATTTGCTGACATAGTTCCTTATCATACTCTTTATCGATGCACTTGAGAAGAAATACTGCTGTTTAAGTCTTAAAACCTTTCCTTCATATTTGCTGTCATTAGGATAAAGAACTGAAGAGATTGCTTCAGCACGATTTCGTTCTCTGAATGCCTCGTCGTACTTCTGGTTATTAAATTCTCCGAAGTTAAATTTACTGAGTGGCTCTGACTGCCAGAGTCTGAGCATGTTTATCATTTTGTTTCCGTATCCTATTATCGGCATGTCGTATGGGACTGCCGTTACTGTCTGGTCTCCGAATGTTATGGTTTCCGAACATTCATCACGCCTGATGCTCCACGGATCTCCGAAACGTGTCCAGTCATCCTCTTTTTCACACTGAAATCCGTTTTCAAAGTATTGCTTGAAAATTCCGTATCTGTATCTTATGCCATAGCCGTCAAGAGGAATTGAGTGTGTTGCTGCACTGTCAAGGAAACATGCGGCCAGTCTGCCAAGGCCTCCGTTTCCAAGTGCATTATCCTCTATTTCTTCAAATACTGACGGTTCAAATCCGTATTTCCGGAGGAAATCCTCACATTCAGCAAGAAGACCTGTATTATAAAGATTGCTGTATATCATGCGGCCTGTAAGAAATTCTGCGGAAAAGTAACAGGCTCTTTTTTTGTTGTAGGATTTTCTTTCATTCCATTTACTGTTTATATGGTTTAAGGCTGCTTTTGAGACAGCATTATAGAGCATGGTTGTATCAGCATTATACGGACTGATGTTATAGTCGTATTTAAGGATGGAGATTATATCGTTCTGAAAATTATTCATAAGGGTTCTCCTTTGTTGCTATTCGGTCACTAAGGGTTTCGACTCGGCACGAATCGACCAGGGCTTTGCGGTTGCGGCTTTGATCTTCGGACATATATGCATACTTTATGGTATGCTTCTCCGGATTATTTTGACTTTTTGATTTTTTTATTATAAAGATTTGTCAGCCTTTTACGGAGCCGGCGACTACGCCTTTGATGATGTGTTTCTGGCAGCTCAGATAGAAAATAATAATCGGAATTATTGATAAAATAAGCATTGCCATTAAAGCACCCATATCCCTTGAACCGTATCCCCCTTGAAGATACTGGACTGCAATAGGAATTGTCTTGTATCTGTTTCCGATAACAAGATATGGAAGAAGATAATCATTCCATATCCACATTGTGTTCAGAATACCGACGGTTATAGCGGTAGGCTTTAAAACCGGAAGTATTATCAGGAAAAAGGTCTGTATCGGATTGCAGCCGTCTATTGTTGCGGCCTCTTCGATTTCCACGGGAATGCTTTTAATAAATCCGCTGAACATGAAAACCGAAAGACCTGCTCCAAAGCCTATATATATGACGATTATTCCCAAAGGATTGTCAAGATGCATGACATTTGCTATTTTTGACATCGTGAACATTACCATCTGAAACGGTACGATCATACTGAATACGAACAAATAGTAAAGAAGGCTTGTAACTTTATTTTTGCATCGTATTATATACCATGCAGTCATAGATGTGAAAAAAAGAATACCGCATACAGAAAATACAGTTATAAAAAGCGAATAGAAAAAAGCACTGAAAAATCTGACTTTCTGTATGCCGTTTGTATAATTAAAAAATTTTACAAATGTTTTTTCTGTAGGAAGTCTGAATGGAGTGTCAGAAATATAAAATTGTCCTTTAAACGAATTCAGAAGAACAATAATAACAGGTGCAATAAATATCAGAGAAATAATGATAAGCAGGGTAAATATCAAGGGGTTCGTTTTAGTACGTTCCACTATTGCTCGACCTCCCTGCTTCTTGTCAGTAAAAGCTGTGCCCCGGCAATTAATGCGACAAAAATAAAGAATATCACAGCCTTTGCCTGACCAACACCCTCATAACCGGTACGTCCGTAAAATGTGTTATAAATATCAAGGGCCAGCATTTGAGTTTCCTTGCCCGGTGCACCTCCGGTAAGTGCAAAGTTCTGATCAAAAAGCTTAAATGAATTTGTAAGAGTAAGAAACGAGCATATTGTTATTGACGGCATAAGAAGAGGTATAGTAACTCTGCCGAGTGTCTGAAATGCGTTTGCCCCATCGATACGTGCAGCTTCAAGGACATCGCCAGGGAGATTCTGAATCCCGGCAATATAAATTATCATCATATATCCTATCATCTGCCAGTTCATTAATATAACGAGTCCCCAAAACCCGTATTTTGCGTCAAATGTTATGTCAACACCGAATTTTATAAGAACACCGTTAATAATTAACTGCCATATATATCCGAGAACTATTCCGCCTATAAGATTAGGCATAAAGAAAACTGTTCTGAATATATTTGTGCCTTTTATTTTTTTAGTAAGGAGCAATGCGAGAAGAAATGCAAGGACGTTTATAGAGATTACTGAAACTATAGTAAATTTTATGGTAAACCATAAAGCGTTTGTAAAATCACGGCTTTCGGTAAAAATTTTATTATAGTTTGAAAAGCCTGCCCATCGTGCATCCGAAACAGTTGTAAATTCTGTAAAGGAAAGATAAACCCCCATAATAAAAGGAATAATAAAGGCAATTGTAAAGGCAGCAAAGGTTGGAAGTGCAAAAAAGGCAAAATACTTTCTTAAAGTTTTTTGCATAAGCTTATCTCCTGAAAATTTGATTTTTTGTCTTTAAAGTTTAACTTTCAGATTTCCATTTATCAACGACTATTGTTTTTACTTCATCCCATGACTTTTTACCCTGTGCATACTGTAGGAGAGCTGCACCGAATTCATCCTTGAAATTCTGGCTAGGGAAAACTGTGAAATTCCACGGAACGTTTGAAATCTTATCATTTTCCATCCATCTTGTTACTTCTCTTGCAAGAGGATCGCTCGGCTTTTTGTCATCATCAAATGTGTCAAACGGTGCAATAAATCCAAGCTTATTTACAACATAATCCTTGCCTTTTTCACTTGAAAACAGCCAGTAAAGAAAATCCTCGGCAAGCTTTTGTTTTTCAACTGAGGCCTGAGAGTTTACACAGAAGAAATTTTCTGTACCGATAGCAATACCCTGCTTTTCTTCTCCGCTCATTCCTGTATATATAGGAAGAAAACCGATATCTTCTTCATTTACAGTATTTCCTGAAACGTCACTTATCTGTCCCCATGCCCAGTTTCCGTTCTGAACCATTGCACACTGTCCGAGAGCAAATTCTGCCATAGAATCAGCTACCTGCTTTGTACCGAGAAGTTTTGGTTCAACAGTTGAGTTATTTATATACAGATCAAAAATATTTTTATATTCATCACTCTTGCTGAACTGAATTTCTTTCGTCTGATCGCTTGAGAGATCTATATTATTCTCCTGAAATTCATAATAGAGCGGTATATTTGCAAGGTGAGTCTGCCATCTCCAGTCTTCACCGGCCTTTAGTGATGTTGCGGCAAATACTCCGTTAATTCCGAGAGCTTCTTTGTTTGCTGTCATATCTTCAACAACTGCTTTAAGCTTTTCAAAATTATCAATTTTATCTACTGAATCAATATCAGTATTTTTGTTTTCAAGCTTAAAGTATTTATCCATAATGGCCTTGTTATAGATAATGCCGTATCCTTCAACAACATAAGGAATTCCGTATACGCTGTCACCGGACTTAATAGCAAGATTTTTATCAGTCAGATGCTTATAAATTTCTGTATTTGATAAGTCGGCACAGTAATTTTTCCAGCTGGCATATCCTTTAGGACCGTTTATCTGAAAAATAGTCGGCGCATCGGCTTTGGCAATTTCAGACTTGAGTGTCTGCTCATAGGTTCCAGAAGCCGCAGTTACAACATTTAGCTTAACTCCTGTTTCTTCACTGTATGTCTTTGCAATATCATCATAAATATCAGCAATTTCAGGCTTGAAATTGAGATAGTAAATACTCTTGTCCTTATTTGCTGTCTTGCTGTCTTCACCGCCGGAACCTGCTGAATCATTTCCGCAGCCTGCAAATGAAATACCTAATGCAAGTGTCGTTAAAAGTAAAATAATTTTTTTCATAAGAGCCTCCTGTTTAAGGGTAAATTGATATATATGTTTCCAAAAAATATTTTGCACAGATTTTCAAAAATATTTCATAGATACTGTTCAGTAAATATTGGAAATTTTAAAAAACAGAACTTATTTATCAAAATGCCCCATAATACGCTAAAATCCGCAAAGTGAAGGTATAGGCATATAAGCTAAGTCCAGGCGACCGCAAAGCCTTTTCGACTCGGCACGAGTCGAGATCCTTGCTATATCCCTAACCTATACAAAATAAACTCATAATAAAACCTTATGTTTTTGGTTTACAGCGAAGATTGACGCATTTATAAAACTATGATAGAATTAATAATTAAAAGAATGTTATCTTAAATGTGGTTAATATCCGTTTTGATAAGATTAACAAATGTATTAAAAAGTGAGATGAACACAATTGCAGATAAACAGACTGTTTGAAATAATCTATATACTGCTTGAAAAAAAGACAGTAACGGCAGCAGAGCTTTCAAAAAAATTTGAAGTATCGGTACGAACTATTTACCGTGACATAGAAACACTGTCACAGTCAGGTATCCCTGTATATATGAGCAAGGGCAAGGGCGGAGGGATTTCTCTGATATCCGACTTTATACTTAACAAAGCCGTTCTTACAGAGCAGGAAAAGGAAGATATTTTAACCTCACTCAAAGCTGTAAATGCAGTAAACTTCACAAGAGACGACAATACACTGAAAAAGCTTGACAGTATGCTCGGAAGCAGCGGAAGTGACTGGATAGAGGTCAGCTTCTCTTCATGGGGAAATTATCTGAATGAATCTGAAAATTTCTCGGAATTAAAAAAAGCAATACTCGGAAAACACTCTGTAAAATTTGTTTATGAAAGTGTAAAGGCCGAAAATACAAGCCGCATTGTTCATCCGCTGAAGCTTGTGTTCAAAGGCGCGGCATGGTATCTTTACGGATTTTGCAAAAAGAGAAGTGACTACCGTTTTTTTAAACTGAGACGGATAAGTAATCTTAAGATAACTGACGAAACATACAATATGTCACCACCCGATATAAGCTTTAATGAGCCTGAAATATTCAAATGTGAGCCTGTAAATGCGAAGCTTGAGATTTCTCCGAAAATGGCGTTTCGTGTGTATGACGAGATGTCTGATTTCAGCGTAATGGAAAACGGAAACTTTTTCTGTAACGTTTCTTTGCCCGATAATGATACTATGTGTACATATATTATTTCCTTCGGTGAATACTGCAAAGTAATCGAACCGGAAAGCATACGAAATGAGGCAAAACAAAAAATTAAAAAAATGCTTGAAAATTATTTATAATATGACATACAGGTGTCATATTACATCTGTTATACTATGTTCATAATAAAAAAGGAAAGAGGTAATTATATTATGAACTATGAAATTGTAACACTTGAGGAAAAGCTTATATCAGGATTAAAAGCAAGAACAGGAGTAAATGATCCGGACTGTACAAAGGTAATAGGCGGACTCTGGCAGAAATTTATGGGCGAAAATATTTTTGAGAACATGAAGAACAAGGTATCACCGTATCCTGTCGGACTTTATTCTGACTATGATGAAACTTCATATGATGTAACTGTAGGTACGGAGGTTTCTGAAAATGAAAATCCTGAACTTTCTGTAAAAATTATTCCGTCCGGAAAATACGCTAAATTTTCAGTAAAAGGCGACGTTGTAAAGGACATAGCAAATGCATGGGAAGAGATCTGGAAAATGCCCCTTGAAAGAAGCTTTGCAGCTGATTTTGAGGAGTATATAAGTAATAATGACGGGGTAGCAGACGTTAATATCTATGTAGCTTTAAAGTAATCTTAGTCTGTTTTTTGAAATCTGACGGGATTTTTCGGTTGCTATATACCCTCTGATATCATACGACAGGGTGTAAAAACGGACAACAAAACAATGCATAAAAAGTCGTGTAAATTTATCTTCTGTATGTTATCATATAACTACAGACGTTACTATTCAACCATATGCGTAAAGAGATGTATGTCGGAAGGTCGGAGGCGCGACCGGAAAGCCCGGTCGACTCCGCAGAGTCGGAATTCCTGCCATACCCATAACTTAACAGTGGTTGCTGAATAGTAATCTACAGACATTGGGGGATAAAAAGTGAACTGGATAGATGGAATATGTGAAGCTCTCGATTATATCGAGGATAATCTGACAGAGAATATTACAATCGAGGAAATAGCAAAGCGGGCGTATGTATCCGGCTTCTATTTTCAGAAGGCATTCAGTATACTGTGCGGTTTTACGGTAAGCGAATACATACGCAGCCGTCGCCTTGCTCTTGCCGGCAGTGAACTGGCGGCAACCGATATAAAAAATATAGACCTTGCCGTAAAATATTGTTATGATTCTCCTGACAGCTTTACAAGGGCATTTACCAGATTTCACGGTGTTACTCCGTCTGCAGTCCGTAAAAACGGTGCAATGATAAAATCATTTGCTCCGCTTAAATTAAAATTTACATTAGAGGGTGGATTTATTATGGATTATAAGATTGTTGAAAAAGAAGCTTTTACTGTTGTCGGCGTGTCAGAATATTTTAAAAATGAAACGGCTATGGCTGAAATCCCAGGGTTCTGGGCAGAACACTGCAAATCGGATAAGTCAAAGCTTGTCTGCGGAATGTACGGCATATGCATAGATGACGGCAGTGTGCCTGACGGATTTGAATATATTATTGCTGATAACTATATTCCGTGGAATGACATTCCTGAAGGAATTAAAGCATATAATATTCTTAAAAATACATGGGCGGTTTTCCCTTGCAAAGGCCCTATGCCTCAGTCGCTCCAGAGCATAAACAAAAAAATCTTCTCCGAATGGATTCCTAACTGCAAGGAATATGAGATTGCAGGAGGATACAACATTGAAATGTATACGCCATGTGACGACTATCCAAAGGGTACACTCGATGAAAATTATTACAGCGAGATATGGATTCCTGTTAAGAAGAAACAGTGATAAATCAGATGTGTAAATAAAAGATAAATAATGATCCCCGCAGTTCATTAAGAAATGGGACTGCGGGGATTTATTGATATATTGAAATCAAAATTTTTATTATTACAATTATGTTTACCATATAATAAGAACTATGCCGAATTCAGGATAGTTCGGACCAAGGCGCACAGTTTACATCAAAGGAATTCACTGAGTTTTGCAGCACAATGAATATCAAGCAGAGCATGAGCCATGCCGGATGTCCATATGATAACGCTCCGATGGAACGCTACTATAACACATTAAAGAATGAGTTAGTTAATCTTCATAATTATCATAATGATAATGAACTCAATGAATCAATTAAGAAGTTTTCTGTATGGTATAATTGTGGAAGACCTCATAGTTACAACAATGGGTTAACACTATATCAGGCAAGATCAAAAAGTACATAATATTAATTGTGCACTATAACTAATTATATTGAAAATATTTTGTAATCAAGTATAGACATTAATGTTGCAAAATTGCTTTACCACAACAAAATGTGTGTTTGGTTCGGAAAATGGGTTCGGGGTTAAATAAAAAAGGTAAGACAAAATGTCCTACCTCTATAATATCATATGTAATTACTCAGCTTTCTTTATCGGGAATCCGCCTGTTACCTCTGCCCATTCTACCAAGCTGTTTGTTGCTGAACGTGTAATTTCCGTATCTTCTTTTATTTCTGCTATGTCTTCTTTTATTTCAACGATATTTTTGTCGATTGCATCAAGACGCTGTAAAATTAAATCAAGCATTTGTTTTGTTTCTGTATCCATATTATCACCTCATACACTGTATACTTGTTATATTTATTATAAATAATTTATGTGTTGCTGTCAAGTCGTTTTAGAAATTAAGCAAAATACCAGACGAATGGCCAGAGATGATTTCTAATCAGGAATCCAGCGGAAAAAGTGCAGCATCATTGAAACAGTAACATAATATATCTTAAAATTGATTATTTTTACTAAAAGCAGTTGAAAAGCATAAAATGATATGTTATAATAAATAAAACTTTATAGGTTTTTAATAAAAATTAAAAGGAGTGGATATTATGATTACGAATTTTGGCGACAATATTAAAAAAGTAATACTTCTCGGCATAGGTGCAATGGCTACAACCACAGAAAAATCAAAGGAAATAGTGGACGAGCTTGTGAAAAAAGGCGAGATTACCGTACAGCAGGGAAAAACCCTGAATGAGGAGTTAAAGCATACAATAAAAGAAAACGTTGAAACGATAAAGGGAAATGTTTCAAATGCCATATCTCCGGAAAAGAATAAAAAGGAAGAAGCCGTAAGTGAGGACATAATATCGAAGCTTGACAGTATGAGTGAAGGCGATCTTGCGGCAATAAGAGCAAAGCTTGATGAAATAGAAAAAAATTCATCAGAGCCTGATAAGTAATGAAGCAGGCATCTGAAAATCCTAAACGACTGCAGGAAATATATTCAGTCTTAAAAAAACATGAAATAGTCAAAGGGCTTACACCGGAAAAGCTTAGGCTTATCCTTGAAGATTTTGGTCCTACCTTTGTAAAGCTCGGACAGATAATGTCAATGAGAAATGATATTCTGCCGGCAAAATACTGTCATGAGCTTGAAAAACTCCGTGCAGATGTAAATCCGCTGCCCGTAGAGGAAATAAAATCTGTTATAGAGGAAGAGTACGGACGTCCTGTCAGCGAGGTGTTTGAAACATTTGACGATAAGCCTCTTGGCTCAGCCTCTATTGCTCAGGTACATGCAGCGGTGCTGAAGGACGGAAGAAAGATGGTAGTGAAGGTTCAGCGTCCTCGTATACGGGATATAATGTCAAAGGACTTTGCACTGCTCAGAAAAGCATCGGCAGCACTTAAGCTTATTCCTGTCGGAGAAACTGTGGATTTTAATATGGTTCTTGATGAGCTGTGGACTGTATCCCAGCAGGAAATGGATTTTCTTGTGGAGGCACGTCATGCAGAGGAATTTCAGGAGCTTAACAGGGATGTTAAATTTGCAACATGCCCGTTTATCGATATGTCGCTTACAACCTCAAAGGTTCTTGTTATGGAATATATCGAAGGAATCCCAGTTGACGATACAGATAAGCTTGAAGAAAACGGCTATGACCGAAATGAAATAGGTACAAAGCTTGTAGATAATTATATAAAGCAGGTAATCGAGGACGGATTTTTTCACGCTGATCCTCATCCCGGAAACATTCGCATACGTGACGGTAAAATAGTCTGGATTGATATGGGAATGATGGGCAGACTGTCACACAGGGACAAGGGCCTTATAAAATGTGCAATCAAAGCAGTTGTAAATAATGATATAAATGAGCTTAAAAGTGTTGTACTCCAGATGGGTGTTTACAAAACAGAAATAAATCATATAAAGCTTTATTCCGATATAGACGGATTTCTTGAAAAATACAGTTCTGTAGAAATGGGAGAGCTTAATATGGGTGCAGTGCTTGAGGAGCTGTTTTCAGTTGCTTCGTCACATCATATCTCAATGCCAAAGGGAGTATCTATTCTCGGACGCGGAATGCTCACTCTTGAGGGCGTTGTAAGCAGGTTAAGCCCTGAGGTTAACATTGTAAATATTGCTTCTGTATATATAATAGATGATATGAGGCGGGATTTCAATGTAAAAAAAGAAGTCATGAACGGTATGAAGAGAATGTACTCATCAGGAAACAAAGCTATGGATATACCTGCTTTGGCAGCAGACCTTATGAGGAGCACCGTAAAAGGTCAGACAAAGGTTAATCTTGATCTTACAGGCTCAAGAGAACCACTTGAAAAAATTGATACAATGGTTACAAAGCTTGTTGTGTCTATTCTTGCAGCATCGCTTCTGCTTGGTTCAAGTGTAATATGTACGACTGATATGAAGCCAAGGACATTGAGTATTCCTACCCTTGGATTTTTCGGATATGTTGTCGCACTGATATTAAGTATATGGCTTATACTTACTTCCAAGAGGAAGAGAAGAAGAAAAAGAAAGTGAAAAAATACAGTGTAATGTTATTACACTGTATTTTTTATTATATGATAATGCAGGGGTTCCGATTCGCACGAACCGACCAGGGCTATCCGGTCGCCCTGGACCTTCGGGTATAGATGCTTAACTTTGTGGTAGGGATAAACAGCAATTTTTATTTAAATATAGTACAAAATATTATTGAAAAATAATTGTTAATAGTATATAATAATTAATTGAAGTAAAAAAATAATTAATATAATATGCAGATAAGTGTAATATTTAAACTTAATAATATAAATTGCATATTTATGTGTTTAAAAACAGAAAGTGCATATAAGGGTGCTTTTATAAATGAGGAGGTGTTAGATAAAACGATGATTTAACCATGTTTTATAGTAACAGCGCGGGCACAGAAAACATTTTTTTAAAAAGGGGAGCTAAGAGTTATGACAAAAACAAAAAGAGCAATGTCTGTAATCGTTACCTTTATGCTCATGGTCACGTTTTGTCTGTTATTCCCTGCAAGGGAGCAGTCTGATGTAAATGCCGCTGCTTCAGGCTACAGGTTTGACTTTGGCGGGGGCGGCACAGCAAATGGCTATATCGGTGTTTCAGCTTCAGACGGATATAACAGCGCCAGAGGATATGGTTTTAATCAGACGTATAATGTGGCAGATTCGGCTGCTTCCGGAAGCGGAGCGTTAAGTGATTCGGTTGTGTTTAAAAGCACGGACAGAGCAAATACGTTTAAAGCCGATCTGGCACCGGGACTCTATAAGATTACAGTGTATCTCGGAAATACGACAAGGGCAAGTGTGGTTGCAGAGGATGTTCTTCAGCTTATTAATCTGACCGGAAACAATGCTGTGGATACGTTTACAATTCCGGTTACTGACGGACAGCTGAGCCTTATGGTAACAGAGGGAAAGGCCGGAACAGTATTTTCACTGAGTGCACTGGAAATAGAAAAAATATCTGACGATATAACCACTCAGCCGACCATATGGATATGCGGAGATTCCACTGTGTGTAACTATTATCCTAAGGATACGGCAGTCAGAGTAGGCTGGGGACAGATGCTTGAGGAATATGTAAGCCGTGATTTCATGATAAGAAACCTTGCGGCCAGCGGACAGTATGCGGCCGGATTCGTAAGTGCAGGGCAGTTTGAGCCGGTGCTGAAATACGGAAAAAAAGGAGACTACTATATAATTTCCATGGGCATAAATGATACAAATTATTCAAATGCCGAAGAGTATTATAATGTAGTTACCGACATGACAAAAAAAGCAAAGGAAAAAGGCATGACGGTAATACTCGTAAAACAGCAGGGCAGGGCTGACGATATATCGAGATCAAAGCTGCTTACAGGAAGATGGTTCGGTTCACAGCTTGATACCATAGGAAAAGAGCAGAACGTTCAGGTTCTTGATCTTTTTAACCTTGCCCAGAATTATTTTCTGTCTATAGGACAGGACAGGACATACGGGCTTTATGATTCGGGTGATACGCTTCACTTTAACAGGAGCGGCGCAAGTGTTCTCGCAAGGCTTGTGAGTGAAAATGTTGATTTCAGAACCGACGGCAGTACACCGACAGTTCCGGCTGAGCCGGAGGCACCTGAAACGGTGACGGTTGAATACATAAAGGGCGATACGGATAAAGACGGAGCTATAACTGTTGTTGATCTTATTGTACTTAAAAATATGATAATAACAGGTGAAATATCATCACGCGATATGCTGTCTGCCGATATTGACGGAAACGGCACCGCAGATATGCTTGATATAACGGAGCTTGTTAAGTACCTTTACGGTATGGCTTCCTCCGTTACAGGACAGACGCTTACAGCGGAGACAGAAGAGAACGCTGCGGATGATAAAAATATTTACCCGGCTATAAATGCAACACTGTATAACGCTTTCGGGGAAACGATAAATGCCGGATATAGATGCAGCGAATATGTAAATTTCAACAATGAAACAGGAAGCTATGCTGAGTGGAACGTGAAAGCATTGAAAACAGGCAATTACCTTGTTTCGTTCAGAATTGCAAACGGAAGCAGCTCTGACAGAAAAATGAAAATCGAAGTAAACGGCAATCACGATAATTATTGGGTTCAGCCGTTTCTGGCAACAGGTGCATGGACAACATGGGAAATGAGAGGAATAGTTCTGCCTCTTACAGCAGGCACAAATGTTATAAGAGCCACTTCATTCATGGCAGAGGGCGGTCCTAATATTGACTACATAAAGCTTGAACCGACTGACGAGCCGATTGCTGAATATTATCAGCCGGAAAGCACAGACCCTGTTATCCCTTCGGAAAATCCCGTTATTTATATTGCAGGGGATTCAACGGCACAGAGCTATAAAGCGAGCTATGCACCGCAGCAGGGCTGGGGATACTATCTTGGAAACTACTTTACTTCGAATGTAACCGTTTCAAATCAGGCTATAGCCGGAAGAAGCTCAAAGAGCTTTTATGATAACGGAAGACTCGATAATATCCTCAGTACAATAAAAAAAGGAGACTATCTGCTTATACAGTTCGGAATAAATGACGCGGCATCAACCAATCCGGAGAGATATGCACCGGTATGCGGCTCGTCGGAAAATCCAGCAGAGGGATCGTTTGAATATTATATTGCAAAATATATTGAGGGTGCAGCCGCAAAGGGTGCAACACCGGTTCTCGTAACAAATACTCTGGGACTGAAGGCATATTCGGGCGGAAAATTCACGGGCAGCTACGGAAATTACTGCGCCGCAATGAAGAGCATGGCTTTAAAGTGCAGAATACCGTATATTGACCTTAACAGTATTATGGTGGAGCATTATAACTCAATAGGATATGATGCGGCTAAAATGTATCACCTGTACGGGGTTGTCAGCGGTTCGACTGACATGACACATTTCAGCGAAAGCGGTGCCGATAAGGTTGCAGGCCTTTTGGCGGATGCAATAAAAAAACTTAACATTGATATTTCAGCCTATGTAAGATAATAAATATTAAGGGAGAGCGGAGTATGAAAAAATTAAAAGGAAAGATATCAGCGGTTCTGGCTGCTTTGATGTCATTTAATCTTTGCTGTGGCATGAATGTTATGGGAAACAGCAATAACGGTGAGAATGTCAGATATTATGGGGATATTGACGGAAGCGGAGCAGTGGATATAAGCGACCTTACAAAAATATCTCTGTATCTGCTTGGCGACTACAATATGCCTGATACGGTCATACCGATAATGGACTTTAACGCAAACGGCATGGTGGACCTTGCAGATATGGCCGCACTTAAACAGTATATAATGAAAGAGGACGTTTATCCTATAGGTATGGTTTATGTTACTGAAGAGCCTCCTGTAACATCTGTTCCGGTAACGGAAGCTACGACTACAACCACGACAACACCCGAAACGACATTACCGCCTGTTACAACGCCTCAGGTAACGGAAGCTACAACCGTGCCGACAATACAGACAACAGAGATAACAACAGTCCAGACCACACAGCCGTCTGAAACACTTCCTCCGGCAAAGGATTACCCTTCAGATCCACAGGGGTATAAGCAGGAAAGGCAGGTTGAGTATCTTGACAGAGGACTCATCGCAACAGAGACGGGTTCCGGAATGCTTGTAAGCTGGAGACTGCTCGGAACGGACAGGGAAAGTACGTATTTCAAGCTTTATAAGGACGGTGTGCTAATCTATACTGCTGATCAGAACAGGGCAACAGCTTATCTTGACAAGAGCGGAAATAAATATTCAAGGTATACTCTTGAGACATATCAGGGAACGGAGAAAACAGAATCCTCTGAGCTTACAGCTGTCCTGGAAAAAGGATATATGGACATACCTCTGGAAAAGCCGGGATATGATTATATGGCAAGTGACTGCAGTGTCGGAGATGTTGACGGAGACGGAGAGTATGAAATATTCGTAAAATGGGACCCGGCTGATGCAAAGGACAACTCACAGGAGGGCGTAACGGGAAATGTGTTTATTGACTGCTATACTCTGAAGGGAAAGAAGCTGTGGAGAATAGATCTCGGAAGAAATATACGTGCGGGTGCACATTATACGCAGTTCATGGTTTATGATTTTGACGGAGACGGAAAATCCGAAATGATATGTAAAACAGCTGACGGAACAGTTGACGGAAAAGGAAAACCTCTGACCTATGATACAAAAAGCTACGGCAATCAGGCAGGATATATACTTGAAGGAAATGAATATCTGACGGTATTTAACGGTCAGACCGGAGAGGCAATGAGCACGATAAATTATAATCCGGCAAGAGGTGAGGTAAGCAGCTGGGGTGATAAATACGGAAACCGCTGCGACAGATTCCTTGCAGGTGTCGCATATCTTGACGGAAAAACACCAAGTGTTATAATGTGCAGGGGATATTATACAAGAGCTGTACTTGTTGCATACGACTGGGACGGCAGATCTCTTAAACAGAGATGGATATTTGACAGTACTGACGGCGGAACAGACAGCAAGGGAAAACCGAATTCGGATTACAGCGGACAGGGTAACCATAACCTTAGTGTTGCCGATGTGGACAACGACGGATTTGATGAAATAATTTACGGTTCATGCTGTATTGACCATAACGGAAGGGGTCTTTATTCTACAAAGCTAAATCACGGTGATGCCCTTCATGTCGGGGACTTTATTCCGTACAGACCGGGTCTTGAGGTATGGCAGTGTCATGAATCAAGTCCGTTTGGATGTACACTCAGAGATGCCGAAAACGGAAATATAATATTCAGATATACAGCAGATAAGGATACGGGAAGATGTGCGGCCGGAAATATTCTTGCAGGAAACAATACAGCCGAATTCTGGGGTTCAAGAGGTGCTGGAGTATATGACGGCGCAGGAAACGTTGTAGGTTCACAGAAGAATGTTGCGGTAAATTTCCTTATTTACTGGGACGGCGATCTTGAATCAGAGCTTCTTGACGGAACGACAATATCCAAATATAACGGAAACGGCGTTGATACACTTCTTTCGGGTTCAGGAGTGGCTTCATGTAACGACACTAAAAGCACGCCTAACCTTTCAGCTGATATATTCGGAGACTGGCGTGAAGAGCTTATTCTGCACACAACTGACAGCTCGGCACTGAGGATCTACTCCACAACATATACGACAGATCTTAGAATGTTTACACTTATGCATGATACTCAGTACAGAACAGCCATTGCATGGCAGAATACCGCATACAATCAGCCTCCGCATGCGAGCTTCTTTATGGGAACAGACTTTAAGCTGCCGTCATTCCCGTTTGTTTATCAGGCTAAAAAATAAAAAACTGATTTTTAATTTTATTTATGTATTTATCAGATAAATCAGACTATAATATTATTGCATTCATTTGCTTATAAAATTAACTGAAAGGTCTGATATACTATGTATGTTATGCCACTTATAAAGGGTGTAGCTGCAGGTGCAGCTGCCGGAACAGTCTGTTACGTCGTTTCAAAGTCTTCCAGAAGACAGCGTAATTCCTTAAGAAAAAATACAGGAAGAGCAGTAAAATCGTTTGTAACAGTGCTCAGTGACATTTCTGACATGTTTTAAATCTAAAAACTCCGTATTTTTATTAGAAAATATGGAGTTTTTTATTTGGTATGTATTGAATAATTTTAAAAAATATGATATAATTATTCTGCGGCTATATTATTTACGCAAAAAAATATATTTGGAGGGGTTTATTATGGAGGAGAATAAAATAAATTCGGAGAAAAACGATCAGGAACAGGATATAAAAGAAGGATTAAAATCAGAAACAAATGTAAACGGTGAAACACAGACAGTTCAGAACCCGTCAGCCGGTTCTTCTGAAGTTTCTCAGAATATTTCAAATAAAAATAAGAAAACAGGCAAAATAGCAATAATTGCAGCAGCAGTTCTTGTTCTTATCTGTGCCGGTTCAGCAGCAAGCTCATCTGCTTATAAAAAACCTATAAAAAATTATTATGAAGCAATAGAAAAGCAGGACGGTAAAAAGCTTAAAAAAGTTATGGGAAAGACGATCGTATCAGCAATTGAAGATATGTATGATGACGATGACGATGTTGATGATTTATTTGATGATTTAGCCGAGTCAGAGTATGACAGTCTTGTAGATGAGTATGGAAAAAAACTTAAAATCAAATATAAGATCGTTGACAAAGAGAAACTTGATAAGAGTGACCGCAAAAAAATCGAAAAACAATTTAAGGAAACCTATAAAGAAAAGGTAAAGGTTTCAAAGGGTTATGAATTAGATGTAGAAGTTACATACAAGGGTAAGGATGACAAGGAAACAAAGGATGAAACCGTAAAAGTCATTAAATTGAACGGAGAATGGGTAGCAGATATTTATTAGAGTTTTTAATATATTTATATAACAGGGAGGATTTATTTTGGAAAACAATAATATCAATTTAACAAAAGAAACCGGTCAGGACAATCAAGCTGAAAATAAACAGGAGGGAAAGGTTGAGGCTGTAATTCCTGAAGAAGTACATACAGATCCAGCTCCGGTTTCTTCAGCAACTCCAACAGAACCGACCGGAGATCAGGCAACAAAAAAGAATAAGAAGATAGGTACAATAGCAATAGCAGCAGTTGCTGCAGTTGTTCTTATAGCAGGAGGCTCAATGGTTTCTTCAAGTGCATATAAGACACCTATTAAAAACTATTTTGAGGCTATGGAAAAGGGAAACGGAAAGAAACTGCAAAAGGCTTATGGTAAAGCTCTCGTTTCAGCTATGGATGATTATTTCGAAGACGAAGATTTTTATGAATACGGAGAATATGATGATATAGATGAAATGTTTGACGAAATGGCAGAGTCATTCAAAGATGATCTTGAAGATGAGTATGGCAAAAAAACAAAGATAACCTATGAGATTACTGATAAGGATAAGATTGATAAGGATGATCTGGAGGATTTTGAAGATACATTTAAGGATGCATTTGATAAAAAGCTGAAGATATCCAAAGGATATGAAGTTGATGTAAAGGCTAAATTTAAAGGTAAAGATGATAAGGACACAGAAAAATTACAACTCATAGTTCTCAAGATAAACGGAAAATGGGCGGCTATGGGAGACTATGATTTAATGCAGCTGTCTTATAGTGGATTTTATTAATATTCAGGGTATATAAATCAAATAAAAAACGTCTGATGCAATTTATGTTTTGCATCAGACGTTTTTTTAGTGCTTGTTTTCAAGGTGCTTTTTAAGATACTGGCCGGTGTAGGAGCGTTCACACTCCATTATTTCTTCCGGAGTTCCCATTGCAATTATTTCGCCGCCCTTGTCACCGCCCTCAGGTCCTATGTCTATAATGTAGTCGGATACCTTGATAAGTCCGAGGTTATGCTCTATTATAAGAACGGTGTTTCCGTTGTCGACAAGAGTCTGAAGAACGTCAATGAGCTTGTGGATATCGGCGTTATGGAGTCCTGTTGTAGGTTCGTCAAGGATATAGATTGTCTTTCCGGTTGAGCGCTTTGAAAGCTCGGTTGCAAGCTTTACACGCTGTGCTTCTCCGCCTGAAAGTGTTGTTGCGGGCTGACCTATTTTTATATATCCGAGTCCGACCTGCTGAAGTGTTTTTAACTTTCTTGATATTTTCGGTATGTTTTCAAAGAATGTAACACCTTCATCAACCGTCATTTCAAGAACGTCATATATTGACTTGTCCTTGTATTTTACTTCAAGTGTTTCACGGTTATATCGTTTTCCCTTGCAGACGTCGCACGGAACATACACATCAGGCAGAAAATGCATTTCTATTTTTATTATTCCGTCACCTTCGCATGCTTCGCATCTGCCGCCTTTTATATTGAATGAAAATCTTCCTGACGTATAGCCTTTAAGCTTTGAATAATTTGTCTGTGAAAATAATTCCCGTATATCGTTGAATACACCTGTGTAAGTGGCAGGATTTGAACGTGGTGTTCTGCCGATAGGTGACTGGTCGATGTCAATTACTTTGTCAAGATGTTCTATGCCTGTCATTTCTCTGAATTTTCCGCATGAAATTTTTGCACGGTTTAATTGCGCAGCAAGATGCTTGTAGATTATTTCATTTACAAGAGATGATTTGCCTGAACCTGAAACACCAGTCACACATACAAATTCACCGAGAGGAATATCAACGTCAATATTTTTAAGGTTGTTTTCCGACGCGCCTTTTATAGAAAGGAATTTTCCGTTTCCTGTTCTTCTCTTTTCAGGTACCGGGATAAACTTTTTGCCGCTTAAATACTGTCCGGTAAGTGATCTGTCGCACGCAAGAATATCGTCTATTGTACCGCAGCAGACTACTTCACCGCCGTTTACACCTGCCCCAGGGCCAATGTCAACGATATAATCCGCCGCATACATGGTGTCATCGTCATGTTCAACTACAATAAGTGTGTTTCCAAGGTCACGAAGACGCTTAAGCGCTGTAATAAGCTTGTCATTGTCACGCTGGTGCAGTCCTATACTCGGTTCGTCAAGTATATACAAAACCCCGACAAGTGATGAGCCTATCTGTGTGGCAAGTCTGATACGCTGGCTTTCTCCGCCTGAAAGTGTTCCTGCAGGTCTTGAAAGTGTAAGATATCCAAGACCGACATTTATTAAGAAAACAAGTCTGTCCTTTATTTCCTTGATGATTCTTTTGCCGATCATCTGTTCGCGTTCTGAAAGTTTGATGTTGTTAAAAAAATCAAAAGCATCGGAAATTGATTTCTCACATAGCTCGCTTATATTGAGTCCGCCTACAGTTACAGCGAGACTTTCTTTTTTAAGTCTCATTCCATGACATTCCGGACAAGTTTCGGATGTCATATATGAAAGAATTTCTTCCCTTGAAAAGTTGCTGTTTGTTTCGCTGTAGCGTCGCTCCAGATTGTTTATTACACCTTCAAAGGCTGCTTTGTATGAGCTTCCGCCGTATTCATTTGAACGTGAAAGCTTAAGAGCATGGTCACCGGTTCCATACAAAAAAACGTTTAACTGTTCTTCGGAAAGATTTTTTACGGGTACATCCAAAGGGATTTTGTATTCCTTTGAAATAGCGGTATAGTACATCATTGCTATGGAACCGGGATCGAGTGAATTCCAGCCTGACGCCTGAATTGCGCCGTTAAGAATGCTGAGATTTTTATCAGGTATGATAAGGTCCGGATTTATTTTCATGAATATTCCGAGACCCGTACATTTTTCACATGCCCCGAAAGGGTTGTTAAATGAGAACATTCTCGGTGCTAATTCCTCAATGGAAATGTCGTGGTCAGGACATGCATAGTTTAGAGAAAATGTCGTTTCCTTTGTACCGTTTATATCGACTGTAATAAGTCCTCCGGAAAGCGCGCTTACAGTTTCTATACTGTCAGTCATTCTAGATTCAATATTTTCTTTTATTACAAGACGGTCAACAACTATTTCAACAGTATGCTTCTTGTTTTTTTCAAGGGTTATTTCTTCTGAAAGGTCATACATTATTCCGTCTGCACGTACACGGACATATCCTGAACGTCGTGCACTTTCAAGCTCTTTTACATGAGTGCCCTTACGTCCTCTGATAATAGGTGCCATGAGCTGAATCTTTGTACCTTTTTCAAGCTTCATAAGCTTATCTACTATCTGGTCTATTGTCTGCTGCTTTATTTCCTTATGACAGACAGGGCAGTGAGGTGTACCGGCCCTTGCATATAAAAGACGAAGGTAATCATATATTTCAGTAACAGTACCGACTGTAGAACGGGGATTTTTTGAGGTAGTCTTCTGATCTATGGAGATAGCAGGGGAAAGTCCCTCGATGCTGTCTACGTCAGGCTTGTTCATCTGTCCTAAAAACTGTCTTGCATACGAAGAAAGACTCTCTACATATCTTCTCTGACCGTCTGCATATATTGTATCAAATGCAAGTGAGGATTTACCCGATCCTGATAACCCTGTCATAACTATAAGCTTATCTCTTTCAAGCTCTATATCTATGTTTTTGAGGTTGTGTTCTCTTGCACCCTTGATGATTATTTTGTTGTTTCTCAAAATTACAGACTCTCCTTTAATTCTTTTATCTTGTCACGCAGAAATGCGGCATGTTCAAACTCAAGCATTTTCGCTGCTGTTTTCATTTCCTCAGTAAGCTTTGCTATCCTTTCGGCTTTTTCTTTTGCCGAAAGCTTCTTTCCGTTTATATCAATAACCTTTGGCTTTGAACTGATTTCTATTACATCGCGTATATCCTTTATGATTGTTTTAGGAGTTATTCCATGTTCTTTGTTGTACTGCATCTGGATTCCGCGTCGGCGTTCTGTTTCATTTATGGCATTTTCCATTGAACGTGTTACGGAATCAGCGTACATTATTACCTGTCCTTCTGAATTTCTTGCAGCTCGTCCTATTATCTGGATAAGTGATGTTTCGCTTCTTAAAAAGCCTTCCTTATCAGCATCAAGAATAGCGATAAGCGATACCTCAGGGAGGTCAAGGCCCTCTCTTAAAAGATTTATTCCCACAAGAACATCGAACTCGCCTGAACGGAGATCATGTATTATTTCCATACGCTCTATCGTATCAATATCATGGTGCAGATAACGGACCTTTATTCCCGCATTTTCAAGATATGCAGTCAGATCCTCAGCCATCTTTTTTGTAAGTGTTGTAATAAGGACACGTTCTGACTTTGCTGTACGTATATTTATCTGTGAAATAATATCATCAATCTGTCCTGAAACAGGCTTTACAATGATTTCAGGATCAACAAGTCCTGTAGGGCGTATTACCTGTTCAACAATCTGTGAGGAATTTTCTTTTTCAATCGGTCCGGGAGTTGCGCTTACGTAAATCGCCTGCCCTATATGACTGTAGAATTCATCAAAATTCAAAGGCCTGTTGTCAAATGCGCTCGGCAGTCTGAAGCCATATTCGATAAGTGTATTTTTTCTTGCTCTGTCACCGGCATACATGCCTCTTACCTGCGGAAGAGTTACATGGCTTTCATCAACTATAAGAAGAAAATCTTCGGGGAAATAGTCAAGCAGGGTAAAAGGAGTGCTTCCCTCAGGGCGTCTTGACAGAACACGTGAATAATTTTCAACTCCGCTGCAGTAGCCGACCTCAGTGAGCATTTCCATATCATAATGTGTTCTTTCGGCTATTCTCTGCGCCTCAATAAGCTTATGATTTTCCGTAAAATACTCTATTCTCTCCGCAAGCTCCTCGTCAATATCCTTTAGTGCGTCACTCAGCTTGTCATGTGATACGACATGGTGAGATGCAGGAAAAAATGCAACATGCGAAAGCTCGGAAATGATTTCGCCTGTCAGATAGTTTATTTCAGATATTCGGTCAATCTCATCGCCGAAAAATTCAACACGCACCGCCACATCTGTTGAATGTGACGGAAATACTTCCACAACATCCCCTCTGACTCTGAATCTGTTTCGCTGAAAATCAATATCATTTCTCTCATATCTGATTGAAACAAGTTCATTCAGGAGGTCATCTCTTGATTTCTCCATGTTTTTTCGGACGGACACTACCATGGAACGGTATTCATCAGGGTCACCCAGAGAGTAAATACACGAAACACTTGAGACTATAATTACGTCACGGCGCTCTGAAAGTGCCGTTGTCGCTGAATGACGCAGCTTGTCTATTTCCATATTTATTGACGAATCTTTTTCTATGAACGTATCAGTTCCCGGAATATATGCTTCCGGCTGATAATAATCATAGTAGGAAACGAAATATTCAACTGCATTTTCAGGGAAAAATTCTTTAAACTCCGAACAGAGCTGAGCGGCAAGTATTTTATTGTGTGCAAGAACAAGAGTAGGTCTGTTTACATTTGCTATGACGTTCGCCATTGTAAATGTTTTTCCTGAACCGGTAACGCCAAGCAGCGTCTGTTCATGCTGACCTTCCTGCAGGCCCTTTGTTAATTTTTCTATTGCCTGCGGCTGATCACCGGATGGTTTGTACGGGGAAACCAGTTTAAATTTATCCACGTCTATTATCCACTCCCTTTTAATCTGTATATAGTTATATTATAATATAAAATGAAATTTTTTAAAAGGGGAAAGGGGATAATTTTATAAAAAAGAAATCAAATCCCCCAGAATCTGTACATTTCAAAATAAACAACTGACACTATCATAACTGTATTGCCGGCTGTACATAAGATATAGCGGAGCGGGTGGGACTTTTCTTTTATGAGTGAAATTACAGAAGCAACTGCTGATATACTGCATACGGCGGCGCATATCATTTGTGATACGCCTATCACGGCGCATGCCGCATAAGGCAGTCCGCCCATGTTCTGAGCGTAGATTACATATGTTGTCAGCAGTAATATAACTGAAATGAGCCATGAAAGCTGACCCGATAAAACAGCGGTCTCTCCCTTGTAATGCGAATATCTGCCATGCTTTTTAAGCTTGTGACGGATACGCAGCAGATACACTGCCGCAACCGCAAGAAGCACATAAGCAGTAAACAGGCACAGCTTCACAAGATACCAGCTGTCATGCACTGCCTCAAAGGATGGCTGTTCAAACACAAGACTGCCGTCCGGATTGTTTTTTACGCCTATGAGTACCGCATTTTCCAGATCTTTGTACAGGACTCCCTGACTTCTGATCTGATAAAGATTTCTGCCTATGTCCTCCGGCTCTCCTACTAATCTTCCGGGTACAGCGCTGAGATAAGGCAGGAATTTCAGCAATCCGCGATGTGTAGAACGGGATGCGAGATAATAGCCGTTCAGTTCGGTTTTTCCGGCACTGCCCGAAGCATATTTATCAGGAGAAAGCTCTCCGAACACATATGTCGGTACTTGCTTGATCATCTCGTTGCCGCCTTGTTCGTTTATCATGACCGCAAGCCCGGTTTTTGATTCAGGATCAAGTTCAAGATGAGCCTGCCCGAAGGTCGTGGCGCCTGTGTGTCCGTAAGTGCGGACAGAATGTTCACTGCACCAGAATCCGTGAGTACATGTAGGTATATCCGAATCTCCGTAGAAGTGCGTACCGGTAAACAGCATCTTCTGTGTTTCGGGAGATCCGAACAGCGGTGCGGAATCATCCAGAAGCGCCTGTCCGTATTTTATCATGTCGGAGAGCGTACCTGTTGCAGCTCCTGCCGGATATGCGGAAACATAGTTAAGACGGCTGCCAAGGTCAATACAGTTGCGGATAACAAAACGGTAGCTCTTCATTTTTTTTCGCTGTTCATATACAAAGGCATTGTCGCTGTGCGCAGGATTTATCGCAGTATGCTCCATTCCGAGCGGTTTGAAAATATTCTCATGGACATAGTCACAGAAATCCTTGCCGCTTACACATTCAATCACGTAGCCAGCCACTGCCGCACCGTAGTTTGAATAAGCAACAACATCACCCGGACGGTTTATCTGTGCCGGTTCAATTGCCTGAAGCTCCTCCTTCAGAGAACGGATATTATTTTCGTCTGTTTCCCAGATGCTGAGTGTAGTTTCCTGCCAGCCTGCATCATGGTTCATCAGATTTATCATCGTTATCGGATTGTCAAAGGATAAATGCTGAAAGAAGCCGTCAGGAAGGTACTCTCTCACATCAAGGTCAAGGTCAAGTCTGCCCTGCTCCCAGAGCTGCATTGCACTTACCCATATAAATGTTTTGGAAATGCTGCCCCATTCGTAGACGGATTCATCATTTGCAGGTATAATGTTTTCGATATCGCTGTAACCAAAATACCCTTTGTACAGCACCTCATCGCCCTGAAATACACCGATCATAGCCGATGCACAATCGCTTTCTGATTCTATCTGTTCCGCTATTCTCTGAAATTGTTCTACAGTAATTCCTGAAGGCAGAACAGTTTCAGCCTTCTTGTCAGACTTTGCTTCTTCGGCAAAAATATTTTCTCCTGACGTACACAGTATCAGTCCTGCAAAGAGAACTGAGATCAGACGTTTTATATTTTTTTTCATAGAAAAGCTCTCCTTACATTTCTCTTTTATCGTATTCAAGTATTGTGCAGGTGTATTTATATATCATTGACATGACGGCAACCGCAATTAACACCGCCCCGAGCAAAAATCCGTTTGCCGCATTTGCAAGCTGTGAAAGAAGCTGATTTATAACTGATACTGCTGTACCGAACGGAAGAATTCCGCTGACAGTAAGCACCAGGAGGATAATAATTGAAAATATCAGAGCAGCAAGGAAATATTCTTCCTTTTTCGCCTTCTTCAGTTGTCCCAGCGCTGCAAAGTGCTCACTGTTTCTGAAGTATTTACGAAGATTGCCCGACATAATGATAAGTCCGAATGAAAACGCTGCAAAATACAGCAGATTGAACATTCCGAGTTTTGTAAAGCCACCGCCGTACTGATTGATAAGCATTGAAAACGCATCATATTGTTCATTGCCGTCGCTCATCAGAAAAAGATACAGCTCAAGCTTCATGGACAGAAGCATGAGAAGATAAAATACAAATGAGACCGCAAAATACAGTCCAACAGAAATAATAAATCTCGATCGCACCAGATCTCTGCGCTCTATCGGCAGAATGGAATACATCTTTTCACTTTTGTATTTCATTTCGTTATGAAAAAGCATAGGAACAAATAATCCGCCTAGAATAATCGGAACATAGAGACCTGCTAATGGTGATGCTGCAAATCCCAGCCCGCCGAAGAAAATAAAAAGAATCACAGCAATTGTTCTCATGCTCTGCTTTCCGCCGTTCATCGTGATAAAGTCTGCATGCATGAGGTTTTTTATCTTTTGTATATAGCTTTTATTCATATGATTCACTCCTTACAGTTCACGCTTTGCAAGCTTATGTGCTGTTATTTCTCCGAACAGAACACTCAGTCCCAGCATGAAAATATTCAGAAGAATTGCAAGAGTCACTCTGTCTGTTGAAGAGGTGGGAAAATCCGGCGGCTGTATAACAGGGATGATGCCACGATTTAACAGTGCGAAGAAGCCGAACAGAAGAGCAGAAATCACGCCTATAGTTATCATAATAATTTTGAATTCATTTTCTCTCCCATATATCTGTCCCATCATTTCAATGTAAGTAAACATCAGACAGAAGAAGGTGAACAAACCTATAATTATGCCGAAAGTAAGAAAAGAGTTATTGAAGCCTTGGCTTATCATCTGAATTGATTCACTGTTCTGATTCGGGAGAATCCTGTACAGCTTCAGTTCCCTTGCAGTTACAGCCAGTACAACCTCCAGCAGTTCAGTTGCAAAATGCACCAGAAAAATATATAGAAATCTTGCACGTGTGATGTTTAGACGTCTGACAGGGAGCGTACCATAAAGTTTATTGAAACCGCTTCTGTCAGCAACACGCTGCAGGGGAATAACGAAGACCATAGCAGAGAAGGTAATGTAGGTGCATATAATCGGAGAAAACAGCAGACTCAGTACAAAGCAAAAAAATGTAATTACCACAAACGGAAAAAAAGCGATTGGTTTTGCTGTGAGGAAATCAAATCTCATGATTTTCAGAACGTCTTTCATTTTTATCCTCCTTTGCAATATAGACTAAAATCTCGTCAATGCTTGCTTTTTCATATTCCAGCGTATCAGGGACACCGGCAAGGTCATCGGCTTTTATCAGTGCATCAAAGCCGTTTCTGTAGGCGTGGAAGCCGATGAACTTATCCTTGAGTTCTAATGGAATATCCTCCTCCGAACCCTTGACAACAGCGTATTTTTCAGTAAGGCTGTCTTTTGTTCCGGAGAACCATACACATCCGTTATGCAGGATTGTAACATAATCAGCAATTCGCTCGACGTCAGCAGTTATGTGTGTTGAGAACAGTACACCTCTGCTTTCGTCCTCAATGTACTCGGCAAGTATATCCAGAAGCTCATCACGTGCAACGGGATCAAGTCCGCTTGTCGGCTCGTCAAGAATAATAAGCTCAGCCTTGTGTGAAAGGGCAACAGCAATCATGAGCTTCATTTTCATGCCCTTTGAAAAATCCCCGACCTTTTTATTATCAGGCAGATCAAACTGTCTGATACGGCGAAAGAACTCCTCGCTGTCCCAGTCCTTGTAAAACGGCCTGAGCTGATTTTCTATCTTTCTTACATTCAGGTGCTCGGCCAGATAAAGGCTGTCAAAAACCACACCGATACGTTCCTTTATCGCTATGGTATCAGTCACGCTGTCAAGCCCGAAGACAGAAATACTGCCGCTGTCCTTCTTTGCCATATTGAGTATTGAACGTATGGTGGTTGTCTTTCCGGAGCCGTTTTCACCTACAAATCCCATGATATATCCCTTTGGCAGAGAAAAACTTACGTCCTTGAGTGTAAAATCATCATATTTCTTGCAAAGTCCTTTGATTTCAAGAATGTTTTCCATAATTAATCCTCCATAAATTTTTTCAGTGAGTTAATAATTTCATCGTCGGAAAGTCCGGCGTTCCGTCCGCTTTTGACGGCTTTTTCAAGTCCGTCCTCCATTTCAAACAGCATACGCTCACGCAAAAGCTCGTTATTTGCCGGAGCAACAAAATATCCTTTTCCTACTACGGAAATAATAAATCCCTCGTCTGCAAGGTCATTGTAGACTCTGGTTGTAGTGATGACGCTGATTTTCAGATCACGGGCAAGCTGACGGATAGACGGCAGCGGTTCTTCTTCAGTGATTGTACCGTCTAATATCTGTGCTTTTATCTGCTGCTCAATCTGCTCATAGATCGGCAGCTCTGATTTATTTTTTATTATTATTTTCATAGGGTACTCCTTTGATATACTGTATATATTAATTTATATACAGTATATTAGATATGACGGTAAATGTCAATACTTTTTTAAAAAAATATAAAAAATCAGAGGAATATCGCATAAGTTATGCTATTTCACTGATTTAAAACTTATAGATTGGGTTATCAGGAATAAAAAAACATTCAGATATTTTCTGCAAAATATCTGAATGTTCAGGTTTTTCAAAGCTCTGCTTTTAACAAGCAGAATAAGATCCGAAGAATCGCTTCCGTTCAGTCGGAGATTGTACTCCGACTGAACGGAAAGATAGAACCCATAGCCTTTTGAGGCAGGGGATATCCTCTGTGTTGTTATATTGTAACTGGGAATAATATATGGTTAATTACTGCAGGGATTTCAACCATGAACGGGTCGGTAGCGCCTTTGACCTTCGTGCATATAACCGTACTTAAGTAAACTTTTTTAGCTATGAACTTTTTTATGAATAAAAGACGGGTCCTTTAAAATATTCATGTTTTTATTTTTTTTATTTGTGTAAAGAATTTTATCGGCTTCGTGCATGATTTTGTTCAGATCTGAATTTTTGCTACATATAAATTCGTATACACCTACGCTGATTGTTATATTATAGGGTTTATTGTTTGTACGGTTTATTCTGCTGCAGATATTGTTAAGACGTTTCATAAACATGTCTTTAAAGTCGCTTTCATATATCATCGCATATGCTACAAATTCGTCACCGCCGAACCTTGCAATAATGTCATTGCTTCTGACACATTCCCTTAATATTTCAGATGCTTTCTTTATTGCATAATCACCCTCATCGTGTCCGAACATATCATTTATCTGTTTGAGATTGTCCATATCAGCATAAATAATTACAGCTCTTCTGCCGCAATGCCTTTTCATGGATGAGTATACACCTTCAATAAATCCGCGCCTGTTGTATATTCCTGTCAGTTCGTCCGATTTTGAAATCTGAGATAACAGTTTATTGCTGGACTGTGCTTTGCTGAGGTTGTCCATAAGCTGACACTGTATAATCCGCTGGTCTCTTAGCATATATCTGAGCTTTATTGCACATGAAAGCTGCGGGGCAATAATCGAATTATAGAATATATAGTCGTCAACATTTGTATCACATAATAAAAGACCGTAGTTTTCCTCACTGAAAAATATAGGCGTGGCAATAAAGGTGAATCTTTGCTCGGGCATGTAATCATTTTTAAAAATATTTTGTGCTTTTATTTTGCAGTTCTTATTTTTAAAAGGGTGAAATGAATCACCGATATAATAGGAGTGAAGAAGCTCTGCTTCAGGCTGTACCCAGTCATATCTTGAAAAAGAGATAACAGGGGATTCGTGTATGTATAAATAACAGCTCCTGATATTGAGATTGCGGAATTTCTGCATAATATCCAGATAGTTCCTGCTGGCGTTTTCGGAATTCTCTATAATGCTGTTCATTACGAGATTAGTATCATGAATATTAGTTTTAATTTCGGATTTTTCTGAGAGATTTTCACATTCTTTGTATACGATAACATCCTGATATAATTTCGTGAATACCTGAAAAATCTTATACCTTTTTTCCCTCGGTTCTGCAATCATAAGAGCTTTTTCGCATACAGTGTTAAGAAGAAAATTAAAGTTTTCAACTGTTATAAAATCAAGAATTTTTAATTTAAGCAGGGTATTGAATTTGAATATCAGTAAATCATTATTTATGGATTTTTCAGGGTCTGTAACCTGTGACAGAAATATCGAAATAAATTTAAGAAAAAGATTTATTATGTGTTTGTTCGGCTGAAAATTTGTATCGTTATAGTATGAGTAAATAACATCATGTATGGTGATTACAAAAAGCTCAATATCCTTGTTTTCGCATGTCATCAGTTCATTGAGAGCATTGTGTGCAACGGTTGTTTTTGAACAGCATCCGCATGAATCTCTTCTTATGAGTCTTGTGTCTACTGTAATATCTGACTTTGCCATACCGTTTATGAAATTTAACGATTCTGAAAGCGCTCTGCTGCCAAGCTCACGATAGCTTGCCTGTACAGTAGTCAGCGGAGGATTCATTGATGATGAGGCTGGAATATCGTCAAAACCGGTAACCATTATGTCCTCGCCTATTTTTAAACCGCATTTGTTTATTTCATGATAGCCGGTAATTGCCATACAGTCGTTTGAAAAGCATATGGCATCAATGTTGTCTTTATTTCTTTTAAGAAGCAGAGCAATAGCCTCGTTACAGAACTCTGTAAAATCCCCTTCTGCTACAAGGTCAGGGTCAAAGTCAATATTGAATTTCTTCAGCGCTTTTTTATATTCGTCAAGTCTTATGACTGCTTCTGAATTTGAAAGAGGTCCGCTTACAAATCCGATGCGTTTTCTGTTGTGGCATTTTACAAGATGCTCGATTTCCATTTCAATGCCGTTTGAATTAAAGGAAACAAATGGATAATCGTCAATTTTTTCAGATATTGTTATTACAGGTGTTCCTTCAAATTTTTTTAAAATAGAAGACATTGCATCGTGACTCACAAGCTTTCCCATTACTGCAGTTTCGACTATTATTGCATCAAAACTGTTGTTTTCAGCATAGGAAAACATACAGTTATACTGATACTCATATTTTTTACTGTTTAAATCGTGCTGTATCGTTTCAATATACCTTACCGGAAAAACAACAAGATTAACGTCCAGCTGTTCCGCTGTATGAGCGGCACCAAGCATTACCTCTTCCGAAAATTCATTTTCAATATGACCAATAAAAAGAGCTATCGTATATCGTTTGTTCAACACGTTAAAATCCCCCCCCAGAATTCTATATATATTCCCCAAAAAATAATAATAAATGTACTATAAAAATATATTTAAAAACCATACGTCCAAAACTATAGTATTTATTCTAACGTATTTTATTATAAAAATCAAGTCTATAATACATTTTTTCATGTAAAATATTGCTGTATTTTATAATCAAATATGCACAATAAACGCTGCCATTCATCTCCCATAAACTGATGCGGATATATGCCCGAAGTTCAGAGGCGCGACCGGAAAGCCCGGTCGACTCGTGCCGAGTCGAAATCCCTGCACAAATTAATTTCATAAACTAATGCAGATATATGAGCGAAGTCCAGGCGACCGCAAAGCCTGGTCGAATCCGCAGATTCGAAATCCCCTGCAATATTAACTTTTAATATTGACTTGACAAATTAATGGTATCCTTGTTACAATTAATATAATACATATATGAAAATAGGTACTTTGATTGAAGCATAGAAACGGAGTAAAAACGGATGATTTTAATTATAGCAGAGAAACCAAGCCTTGCACGAAATATCACATCGGCTGTTGGCGGAATGTCAAAGCGTGACGGCTACTTTGAGGGAAACGGGTATATCGTTACATGGGCATTCGGTCATCTGTTTTCGCTTGCGGATGTAGAGAGTTACAATTCTTCACCCGCTGGAACACACTACTGGACAATGAGCAATCTGCCGTGTTTTCCGGAAAAATATAAATTTGAAATTAAAAAGGACAAAAACAAAAAAACCGATACCGGTGTGTTAAAGCAGTTTGAAACAATAAAAAAACTCTGCAACCGTGATGATACGGATATTATAGTAAATGCAGGGGACTCTGACCGTGAGGGTGAGATAATAGTAAGACTGTGTATTGAAAAGGCATTTGACGGCGCGGTTACAAAAACGGTAAAAAGATTATGGCTTCCGGATCAGACTGTTGAGACTATAAACAAGGCACTTTCCGAAATGAAGGATGACAGTGAATATGACAGTCTCGCAAATGAGGGATTTGCACGTACATTTATTGACTGGCTTTACGGTGTAAATCTGACAAGGTATGCAACACTCAAAAGCGGAACACTGCTCAGGGTAGGCCGTGTTATCGTTCCGATTGTAAAGGCAATATATGACCGTGATATGGCAATAAAAAATTTCGTTCCGGATATATATTATGCAATAGTGAGCAAGGCGGAAACCAACGGGACAGTAGTGCCTCTCCAGAGCAAGGTAAAGTTCGATAAAAATCAGCTTGCCGATGCGCAGGCACTTGCTGACAGATATAATGCAGCAGATGCTATAGTTACGTCAGTCAGACGAAAAAAAGAACAGATTTTACCCGGAAAGCTCTATTCACTTACAAAGCTTCAGAACGTACTGGGAAAAAAGTATAAAATGTCTATGCCTGACAGTCTTGCGATAGTTCAGAAATTATATGAAGAAGGATATGTCACATATCCGAGAACAAATTCTGAATATCTTGCTACAGCTGAAAAGGACAAGGTGAAACAAATACTTGAAAATGTCGGAAAGATGGGCTATCCGGTTGAATTTAAAGACAGCAGGACTATTTTTGACGACAGCAAGATAGAGTCACATTCCGCTCTGACTCCTACCTATAAAATTCCTGACAAAAACAAGCTTACACCTGATGAAACAAAGGTTTATGCAACAATTATGAGAAGATTTGCTGCTGTTTTCTGTTCTGTGCCGTGTATTGCAGACAAGACTGAGATAAAGATAGATGTAGGCGGTATGGAGGAGTTTATACTTAAAGGAACGGTAATAGTTGAGCCGGGATGGACAAAATATGATGACTACAATGCAAAGGATAAATTTCTTCCTGATTTAAAAAAGGGCGACAAGGTCGTTACGGATTTTGCACCTGTTGAAAAGGAAACATCACCGCCTAAACATTATACTATAGAAACTCTCAATAATTATCTTAAAAATCCGTTCAAAGATGAAAAGGCAGCTGCAAACGCTGAAGGCTCAGGAGATGATACTGAAAATACAAATGACGATGAGGAATACAGAGCAATTTTTGAAGGACTTGAGCTCGGTACCGAGGCTACACGTACCGGAATAATAGACAACGCCCGGAAAAGCAATTACATTCAGCTCAAAAAAGATGTCTATCTTATACAGCCTGACGGAATTTTTCTTATAGAGGCATTGTCAAGAATGCATATAGGAATGGACAAATTCAAAACGGCGGAGCTCGGACGTTCACTCAAAAAGGTTTATCATGGAGAAATGAAAATAGAAGACAGTACAATGCTTGCACAAAAAGAAATTTCAGAAATATTTTCACCGGGTAAAATGTCAGAGGAGGATGACACCGATGACGGATTTTTCGGGGACAATGTGGGAAAATGTCCTCTGTGCGGCGGAGATATAACAAGAACAAAATTCGGATACGGATGCCGTAACTATAAGGACGGATGTAAATTTTCGATTGGCGGTGTTATATGCAAAAGGGTTATTTCCGTTTCAAATGTCAGAAAGCTTCTTGAAGAGGGAAGAACCTCAAAAATAAACGGCTTTACCTCTAAAAACGGAAAAATGTTTGATGCATTTTTAAAGCTTGAAAACGGAAAAGTTGTTTTTGATTTTGAAAACAGAATAAACTGAGAACACATCGGCATTTATTAATTATTAAAAACAAAAAAATCTGTTATCTGATTTAATCAGATAACAGATTTTTTAAATAAGAGAGGCGCCACCCGGATTTGAACCGGGGATCAAGGTGTTGCAGACCTACGCCTTACCACTTGGCTATAGCGCCATATATTAAAGAGCGGATTACGAGGCTCGAACTCGCTACCTCCACCTTGGCAAGGTGGCGCTCTACCAGATGAGCTAAATCCGCAAAAAGCGATCCGGATGGGAATCGAACCCACGACCTCTAGCGTGACAGGCTAGCGTTCTAACCAGCTGAACTACCGGACCAGAATAATGGGAACAATAGGGCTCGAACCTATGACCCTCTGCTTGTAAGGCAGATGCTCTCCCAGCTGAGCTATGCTCCCGTTTGTGCTGAAAATATACCAGCCGGTAAACCGACTGAAAGAGGCGCCACCCGGATTTGAACCGGGGATCAAGGTGTTGCAGACCTACGCCTTACCACTTGGCTATAGCGCCTTATATAAAGAGCGGATTACGAGGCTCGAACTCGCTACCTCCACCTTGGCAAGGTGGCGCTCTACCAGATGAGCTAAATCCGCGAAAAAGCGATCCGGATGGGAATCGAACCCACGACCTCTAGCGTGACAGGCTAGCGTTCTAACCAGCTGAACTACCGGACCAAAAATGGGAACAATAGGGCTCGAACCTATGACCCTCTGCTTGTAAGGCAGATGCTCTCCCAGCTGAGCTATGCTCCCATTAGTTGAGTAAGGCTTATTGCCTCAACAACATGATTAATTATACAGTATAATTAATCATTTGTCAAGAGTTTTTTTTATTATTTTTGTTTTTTTAGTGCAAGAATTTCATCTGATGTAAATTTGTATTCCTTGTTGCAGAAATGGCATGAAACCTTGGTTTCATCCTGTTCTGAAGCCATACTGTCAAGCTCCCCATTTCCCATACTGATAAGTGCTCTTGAAACTCTCTGCCTGCTGCAGTCACATTTGTACTTTACTGACGATTCGTCAAGAATGTTAGGGGATAATCCGTCGAGGAGCTTCAGGGCAAGCTCTTCCATTGTGATACCGTCGCTCATCATTTTTGTTACGGATTCCATGTCTTTTATGTTTTTTTCAATCTGTGTTATTACTGAATCACCGGCAAACGGCAACAGCTGGACAAGGTAGCCGCCGGCTACATTTACAGTAAGATCCGGATTTACAAGAACACCTAATCCGCATACTGTAGGAATCTGTTCGCTTGTTGCGTAATATGCTGCCACGTCCTCAGCTATTTCTCCTGATGATATAGGGATTGTTCCCGAATATGGCTCCTTCAGTCCCAGGTCCTTTATAACCGAGAATGTTCCGTTGCATCCGACTGCACCTGAGACGTCAAGCTTTCCGTATTTGTTTAGCGGGATTTCAACAACAGGGTTGCTTACATAGCTTTTTACATTTCCTTTATAATCCGATACAGCGATAAGGACACCTGACGGGCCTTTTCCGTCAAATCTGAGTGTAACCGAATCATTTTTATTCTTAAGTGAATAACCAATCATTGAAGCTGCAGTAGTAAGCCTGCCCAGAGCGGCGGTGACTACTGCTGAAGTTCCGTGTATCTGTTCTATCTGGCTTACAATATCTGTTGTGTCAACAGCAATAGCTACCGCAGAAGCTTCTGCTGAAATTGCTCTTTTTAAAATACCCATTTTAAACCTCTTTATAATATATTAAGCTTATGCTCTGTTTATGATTTTTTATGTGCAATGAATATTATACGCTGACTTTTTTCATGCGGAGGCTCTGTGCTGTCATCATCAAAATGCGCAAGTATCTCAAATCCTGCATCGGTAAGATAGCTGTCAAGGATCTGAGTATCTAATGCAATTTCAGAAAAATCTTCACTGTATCGTCTGTAATTTCCGTGATTGTCCTTTTCAAAAAAATCCAGTGAAATTTCAACACGGTTGTTCTCCGGTCTGTAACTGTTCTGCCATGCACAGAATACCTGATCATTTTCATAAATAAATGAATTATCTCCGAGTATCTCTTTATGCTTATAAACTGTATTTGCATCAAAAATAAAGAGTCCGTCAGGTTCTGTAAACATAAAAACGCGTTTGAATGTCTTTTTAATATCATCGGCACAGCTAAGATGATTTATACTGTCAAGTGCACAGATAAATATATCTGCATTCCCGTAAAGCTCAAGCTCCGTCATATCCTGACATATATACTGAATGTCAGAGCCACTGTCGTATTTTTTATCCAGCGCGGCACTTAGCATTTCTTCTGAATTGTCTATTCCTATTACATCGTAGCCGAGACGGGAAAATTCTTCAGAAAGGCTTCCGGTTCCGCATCCAAGATCGGCGAGATATTTTCCGCTTGATCTGCAGTATTTTTTTATGAGCATATCAAAATATTCTGCTCTTTTTTTATAATCTATATTTGTGGTAAGTCCATCGTAATAAAACGCAAAATCAGAATATTTACTCACTGTCGGCTTTTTTCTCCTTTAGTCTTTTAAATACTATATCGTAGCCGTCACAGCCGTAGTTAAGGGATCTGTTTACACGGCTTATCGTAGCAGTGCTTGCGCCGGTCTGGTTTACAATGTCGTTGTAAACGTAATGCTCGTTTAGCATTTTAGCAACCTGTAATCTCTGGGAAAGTGCCTTTATTTCGAGGACTGTACACAGATCTTCAAAGAATTTGTAGCATTCGTCAATAGTTTCAAGTGAAAGTATTGCTTCGAAAAGTCCGTCTGTATTTTTATCTTTTATTTTACTGTTCATAATCATCACCCTTGCTCTCATGTTAATACATTAATATGATTCTATTTTATCACACTAACATATAAAAGTAAAGGGGATTTTTGAGGTTATTGGTAATAACAAAGTTTCAGAGTTACTATTCAGCACTACGCTTAAGTTATTTATTTTGCAGGGATTTCGATTCGCACGAATCGACCGGGCTTTCCGGTCGCCCTGGACCTTCGGTCATATATCCATAACTTGAACATGTCTGAATAATAACGTTTCATACAGTAATTCACTCAAACTTCGCAGGATGAATTTCACGGAACGGATGAATCCGTTCCCTACGAGGGTTACGCTCAATGTAGGGAACGCATTTATGCGTTCCGTTATGCTACGTGGTTTGTCGATTAAAAGCTATTTTA
>JAEWXO010000030.1 GCA_023458875.1 Bacillota bacterium
GTCAAAAAGCGCGCTTTCAACGGCGGAGAGCACATCGAAGGCCGTGATCTGCGCGGGTTCGCGCGCGAGCAGATAGCCGCCCTGCGCGCCCTTGCCCGACAGGACGAGGCCGCCGCGCTTGAGCAGCGCAAAAACCTGTTCAAGATATATTTTGGATATTCCGAATTTTTCGGAAATACTTATTACAGTTATAAATTTTCCGCTGTCAAAATGTGCAGCCAGATTAATCATTGATACAAGAGCATAACGCCCCTTAGATGAAATTCTCAATTTTATCCCTCCAATACATATTTGTATTATATGTTTTAATGATACAATAAAAAAACAGTCTTGTCAATGATTTTGATTAAATTAAATTCAAATGCTGTTTTTCTGTTAATATTCAGCCATACCATAAGCGAAGTCCAGGCGACCGCAAAGCCTGGTCGATTCCGCAGAATCGAGACCCCTGCCTTAACAGTAATGTTACATCTCTTTGCAGAAAGGTGGTCAAACCTATGTCATGCTACAGTGAAATAAAAATCGACACAAAGCTTAACCATATAGCAAACCGTCATCCATGCTTCAGTGGTAAAGCAAACCTTAAAAACGGCAGATTGCATCTTCCGGTGAGCCCAAGCTGTAATATACAGTGCAGATTCTGCAAAAGAAGTATAAACAAGCTTGAAAACCGTCCGGGAGTCTCACAGACTGTTCTTTCACCTGAAGCTGCATGTGACCTTGTCAGCAAGGCACTTGAAATTTGTCCTGAAATTACCGTTGCAGGAATAGCAGGTCCGGGCGATACTCTTGCAACACCATATGCAATCGAAACATTCAGGCTTATTCACGAAAAATACCCTGAACTTATAAACTGTCTGAGCACCAACGGTCTTTTACTTGAAAGATATACAGACGAATTATTTGATGCCGGGGTAAGAACAGTAACTGTGACAGTAAATGCAGTCGATCCTGAAATAGAGGAAAAAATATGTTCATGGATCGTATATGACGGAAAAAAATATACCGGAAAAGAAGCGGCCCGGATACTTATTGAAGCTCAGAAACGAGGTATAAGGAAGCTTGCAGCGCTGGATATGCTTATTAAAATTAACATTGTTCTGATTCCCGGAATAAATGACAATCATATTTCTGAAATTGCACAAACAGTTAAGGAATGCGGAGCAAATCTCATAAATATAATTCCGCTCATTCCTCAGCATGAGTTTTCGGATATTGAAGCCCCAAGCTGTGCACTGCTTAACAATGCAAGAACAGAAGCAGAAAAATATCTCCCGGTTTTCAGACACTGTCAGCATTGCCGCGCTGATGCCTGCGGAATACCGGGAAAAGGTGATTTGTCAGCTCTTTTATATGAAACGAGCGGAATCCCTCAGACATTTTCACACGGATAAAAAGATATAAAAGCACTTGACAAAATAAAAATAATAGTATATACTGAAACCATAGCAAACAGATATGTAAAATATGATAGTTGAACGGAGGAAATTATTATGCCTAAAATTAACAAAAGCTTAACTGATTTAATTGGAAGAACACCTTTACTGGAGCTTGTCAATTATGAGAAAAAGCATGAGCTTAAAGCAACAATAATTGCAAAGCTCGAATATTTCAATCCAGCAGGAAGTGTAAAGGACAGAATTGCAAAGGCGATGATTGAGGATGCCGAAGAAAAGGGAATTTTAAAAAAAGGCTCAGTAATTATTGAACCTACGAGCGGAAATACAGGAATAGGTCTTGCGTCTGTTGCAGCAGCAAGAGGATACAGAATTATTCTTACTATGCCTGAGACTATGAGCATTGAACGCAGAAATCTCCTTAAAGCATATGGTGCTGAGCTAGTTCTTACTGAAGGTGCAAAGGGAATGAAGGGTGCTATTGCAAAGGCAGACGAACTGAAAGAAGAAATAGAAAATGCCGTTATATTAGGACAGTTTGTAAATCCTGCAAACCCTGCTGTTCATAAATCAACCACAGGTCCGGAAATATGGGAGGATACTGACGGTAAAGTTGATATTTTCGTTTCCGGTGTCGGTACAGGTGGAACTATTTCGGGAGCAGGAGAATATCTGAAGTCCGTGAACCCTGATATAAAAGTTATAGCTGTTGAGCCAAAGGATTCACCGGTGCTTTCAGAGGGAAAATCAGGACCTCATAAAATTCAGGGAATTGGTGCAGGGTTTGTTCCTGAAACTCTTAACACATCTGTTTATGATGAGATATTCCCTGTTTCAAATGAAGCTGCTTTTGAAGCAGGCAGAGAGGTTTCCAGAACAGACGGTGTTCTTGTCGGAATCTCATCAGGTGCTGCACTTTCAGCAGCAACTGAGCTTGCAAAACGACCTGAAAATTCAGGAAAGAATATAGTTGTTATTTTACCTGATACAGGTGAAAGATATCTTTCAACTCCTTTGTTTGCAGAATAAAATAAAAAACTCAAATCCGCTTCATTTAATCTTTAATGAAGCGGATTTTTTGTTACTATTCGGCCATATGTATAAGTTATGGATATATGACCGAAGGTCCGGGGCGACCGGAAAGCCCGGCCAATTCCGCAGAATCGAAATCCCTGCAAAACGAATAACTTAACCGTAGTGGCTGAATAGTAACGATTTTTTTTAATTAATTTAAAAAAATCACTAATCCTATTGACATGATAGGATTAGTATGGTATTATAGAATCATACAATTAATATATGAATTATAATATATAAAACAAGGAAGTGATCGCCATGTATCTTATTTTTAAAATGCTGAGAAATAACTGGAGAAACGGGCGAATGTGTAATATTGCCTCAATTTAAGCTATTTCTATTATAATAAAAAACGAAAGAGGTATAATATTATGAGTAACAGAAAATATAAATTTGAAACACTCCAGCTCCATGTAGGACAGGAAAAGCCTGATTCAGCAACAGATGCACGTGCAGTTCCGATATACCAGACATCATCCTATGTTTTCGCTGATTCAGCACAGGCAGAAGGCCGTTTTGGTCTTTCAGAGGGAGGAAACATTTATACAAGGATCATGAACCCGACTTCTGATGTCTTTGAGCAGAGGATTGCAGCTCTCGAAGGTGGAAAAGCAGCTTTAGCAGTTGCTTCAGGCGCAGCAGCGATAACATATGCAATTCAGAATATTGCGGTTGCAGGTGACCATATTGTTGCAGCAAAATCACTTTACGGCGGTACATATAATCTTTTTTCACATACGCTTTCAGACTTTGGAATAAAAACAACATTTGTGGATGACGATGATTTAACAAATTTTGAAAAAGCAATTCTGCCGAATACAAAAGCCATTTTCATAGAAAGTCTTGGAAATCCTAACTCAAATGTAATTGACATTGAGGCACTTGCAGATATTGCACATAAAAACGGCATTCCTCTGATTGTGGACAATACCTTTGCAACACCTTATCTTTTAAGACCTATTGAATACGGCGCGGATATTGTTGTTCACTCCGCTACAAAGTTTATCGGAGGTCACGGAACATCGATAGGTGGAGTAATTATTGATTCAGGTAATTTTGACTGGACACAGAACGACAAATTCCCTGGACTTACAAAGCCAAATCCAAGCTATCATGGTGCGGTTTTATCATCTGTTGCAGGAGCACTTGCATATATCATAAAAATAAGAGTTACTCTTCTGAGAGATACAGGTGCATCGCTTAGTCCGTTTAATGCATTCCTGTTTTTACAGGGACTTGAAACACTTTCGCTTCGTGTTGAGCGTCATGTTGAAAACGCACTGAAGGTAGTAGAGTTTTTATCAGATCACCCACAGGTAGAAAAGGTTAATCACCCATCAGTCAAAGATAATCCATATCATAAAAATTATAAAAAGTATTATCCTGACGGTGCAGGCTCTATTTTTACCTTTGAGATAAAAGGGGGAGCAGATGAGGCAAAGAAGTTTATTGACAATCTTGAAGTGTTTTCACTGCTTGCAAATGTTGCAGATGTAAAATCACTTGTAATTCACCCTGCCAGCACAACCCATTCACAGCTAAGCTATGAAGAGCTTATTGAATCAGGAATAAAGCCGAATACAATAAGACTTTCTATCGGAACAGAGCATATTGATGATATAATTTTTGACATTGCGGAAGCATTTAAGGCACTATAAAAACACCCTGGAATATGCACACAAAAAAATATAAAATTATTGCCGTCAGCCTCTGGTTTCAGGGGCTGACGGCTTTTTAAGCAGCAGAGCAGGGGAGCATTGTTCACGCTGTCAAAGCGCTTCCGGACTTGTCTGAAGGTCTTCTCTTTGGTTTTCAATCTGTGTCTTAATTTCAAGGCTTATTATATCCGCCACAGCAATCCTTGCTCTGTCTGTGAATACAAGCTCATTTACATAGCTGTCAAATGCCCGAACCGTGCCGGTCTTATTGATATACCTGCCGCCTGACTTCTTTTCATCCGTGACAAAATATGTAACGCTGACTTCCGGCCTTTCATAAAGATTATCAATCAAAAGGTTCAGTTTCGCATTCAACTCATCGGCTTTATCCTCGCTAAGCTCAGCTCTGCTGTCAGTAAGTCTTGCTGTCTCATCAACCGCATCACCATAGCCCGTCAGAGCCTCAAACGGAGAAAACTGCGCAGCCCTGTCAGACATCGCCATCGGAGGCAGATCGTAGTATTGTGGACGCGTGAGGTGTTTTATATCCTCATAGTTGTTTTTCATTTTTGGTATCACTCTTTATTTTTACTTTATTTTTCATGCTTTATGACCGCCTATTGTGCGGTTGCGATCTTTTGCTGTAGCGCCGTCAGTGTAGTTTGTACCTTTCAGAACGGCATTTTTTCCGAATTTATGCTTGATTGTGAGCATGGCCTCCTGCAATGCGCGTTCCTTTTCAAGAGACTTTTCCTCTTCCTCGCGGGATTTTAAAGTACCCTCTGTATCAAACAGACTTAGCTGTTCAAAGCTTTCGTTTTCGGGAATATCCTCTTCCTTTATGACATTGCAGGCTACGAGTGCCAGCCTTCTTGCAAGAAGACTTCTGTCGAAAATACGGTCAAAAAGCGTCATTGTCGCTTCAATCATCTTACGGGTGGATGATGTATGCTTATCAAGGTGCTGCGTACCGTGTGCGTGCTTCGGTATGCTTCTGCCATAGCGGTCCGTTACTGTTTCCCCCTTATAATGTCCGTCCGCAAGGCTTTCACGGTCATATCCGACAGTAAGCACAATCTGATTTGTCACCAGCCCCTTGTCAACCAGATCAAGTGACAGCATATCAGCCATTTCCCAGACGATAAGCCGTGTGCGGTCATATCTGCAGGGTCCCTGAAGAACCTGTCCTGATGTGATGCTGTTGCTTGACGGCTTATATGCCTTGACGTCAGCAATGGTAGTCGGTTCGGTTCCCCAGGCGTGGTCTATCAGGAGTTCGGCATTTTTACCGAGTATTCCGTAAAGCTTTCCAATATGATATCGGTCAAGCGACCATCGGGCAATATCGCCCATAGTGTGAATTCCGAGTTTTTCAAGCCTTCCGGCAATACCTGCACCTACTCTCCAGAAGTCGGTTATCGGTGTATGTGCCCACCAGTTTTCCCTGTAGCTTTCTTCATTCAGCTCAGCAATACGCACTCCGTCCTTATCGGCAGGCATATGCTTAGCAACAATATCCATAGCCACCTTGCAAAGATACAGATTCGTTCCGACACCTGCCGTTGCTGTGATACCTGTAGTTTCAAGAACATCCTGTATCAGCATACGGACAAAGTTACGGCCGTTTACCTTATAATTTTGGAGATAGCCGGTAGCATCAATGAAAACCTCATCAACCGAGTATGCAAAAATATCTTCCGGAGCGACATATTTAAGATAAATACCATAAATCTGAGCACTGATTCTCATATACGTTGCCATCTGCGGAGCCGCGACAACATAATCGACTGCAAGTGACGGATTTGCAGTAAGTTCCGAATAAATAAAGCTCTTATCGATAAGCTTCCTTTCAGGAGATTTCATTGCACGTTCTCTGTTTACCTGTTCAACACGTGCAATTACTTCAAACAGTCTTGCTCTGCCAGAAATACCGTAGCTTTTCAGGCTGGGAGAAACGGCAAGGCATATTGTTTTTTCAGTACGGCTTATATCTGCCACAACAAGATTGGTATTCAGCGGGTCAAGTCCACGTTCAATGCACTCGACCGATGCGTAGAATGATTTCAAGTCGATTGCAACATATACCCTGTCCATATTTCACCGCCTTTTTGCTTTTTTATTTCCTGTAAATAATAAGTAAACCGTTATTTCCTAAGGGTTTTATATTAATGTCTCTGAAGCCGGCTGATTTTCCGGCCTCTATGTATTCATTCTTTTCAAATTTTTTAAATCCGTTTTGTGTGTAAAATAATTTGTCCAGTTCCTCTTTTGCAATAACAGCATTATAGAATATACCGCCCTCCTTTAACACTCTGTATATTTCTGTCATGCCTTTAGCCGTATCACTCCAGAAATATATTGTATTCATTGTAGTTACAATGTCAAAGGTGCCTTCAGGAAAGTCAATTTAAAAGATTTTTTCTGAATTTCATTAGCGCCCCGATTCATCCTGTTGGTAATCGGGGGCTTTTTAAATACATATTTCCGTGTCCTATAACTGAGCATCAAACTCTTTTTTTAATATTGCATAAATATAAAAATCATTGAAAATTTCCGGGTCTTCCTTGCTTGGGAAGAATTCTTTATGTAACGCCTCTTTTCGCATTCCGAGCCTTTTGGCGAGATTTTCCGATTTTACATTCCTTGTGTCAATCTCGGCAATAATACGGCGGACTCCGGGTTTTGAAAAGATATATTTCATAAATCCTCTGATACTTTCGTATGCATAGCCTTTACTCTGAAAATCAGCGCCAAAGGCATAGCCCAGCTCGTAAGTGCCGTATTCTTTATCTGAAAAATATATTTTGCCTATAACCTTGTTCTCAAGTACAACAGCAAAGAACTCATCACTGTCTGACAGTTTAACAGCCTCCTGAATACATGCTTCTCTCGTAAATGTCGGATAAGGTTCAAAATATGTTACATCCGGATCAGCTAGAATATCCGCAAGATCGTTATAATCATCCGGCATAAATTTTCTGACAGCCAAACGCTGTGTTAAAACTAAGTTCTCCATTTTATTCACCCTTACTTTTTAGATTTTGATATGTGAAGACAGAGTTATTAATTTCTGCCCCATTCTTCAGCTTGATTTTTTAATATTAAAATATTTTTTCAGATCGTTTGCAAAGTCCTCATAGGACCATAATTCTATATATAATAGATTTCAGGGTGGTTTTAAGAGTACCTGATGAACCTCTGCCACAGAGGAGTTCCGCTGGATTTAATTAAATTTCATAACAGTTATTATGTTTTTGATAAGGTATCGTCTTACTTTTGAGACATTCCGTTTTTGCCATTAAACAAACTGACGATTTATCTTTGAACATTTATTATAGCATAGTCTGGCGATAATTTCAATAATTATGAGACATATTGTGGTAAGAATTAAACTATTGGCATGATATAATGGATGAACTGTATGAGTTACCTTTGGGAAGAACTATAATCAGAAAATTTCATATTTCTTAATGACAAGTGTGGCAGATATTATTTAGTATTTCACGCTTATAATCCATAAAAAAGCAGTAACAGAAATGTTGCTGCTTTTTTAAGCCTAAATGATGCATTTATATACTTAAAAAATGGAATTACATTTAAGATAAAATTTACTTTCGGTTTATTGATTTTAACGTAACTTATTTGTACTTAAACATATAATTTTGGTCTTTTTTATTGCATTAAAAGCCCAGTATATAAAAAATCATACAGTTAATAAAGAATAACCCATAAAATGGGGAATTATAATACAATAATTTTCAGAAATGTAGTATTTAAAATAAATTAAGTGGTTTAATATCACAAGACAAAGTATCCAATTTTGTATACAATGTAGAAAATGAAATATTTATAATCTAATGAAATATAAATAGTTGCGAAAATGAAACATTAATGATATAATAATATTTAAAAGTATATTTTATAATTTTTAAAAAAACTTTATACCATATTCAGGGTGGCGTCAGTAAAATATGAGTAAAAATAAAGAACTTAAAAAACTTAAACGTTCAGATTTACTGGAACTGCTGTTTCAGCTTCAGAAGGAAGTGGAACATCTCAAATCGGAAAATCAAGGTCTGAGAGAAGAACTTGACAACAGGATTATTATGATAAATGAGGTGGGAAATATAGCAGATGCTGCTATGAAGATTACAAATATTTTTGAAGAAGCTCAGAAATCCGCGGAAATTTACCTTGAAAGTATCCGTAAAAAAAACGAGACTGTTACGGACAGTACAGATTAAATGTATGAATACATGCCGTAATTTAACTGGGAGCGATGTAAAATGTCAAAAAAATCGATGGCTTAGTATTATCGTCGCAAATGATTCAAAATGAAATAAAGAGGTTGCCGACATAATTGATGCAGAACATTTTAAGCTTTGCGACAGCTTTGCAGTATATCCTGTAAAATTTGATGTTACAAAAGATTCTGAATTAAAATCACTTGCCTATACGTTGTCAGCCTACGCAGCATCAGGAAAAATAGTTCCTGAATATGTAAGGAAGTCAAAGCCGGAAGGAACACTTATCTTTGATAACATATCGGAAGGATATTATCTTGTAAAAGCAGAGCAGGTCACTGACGGATTCAAGGTGTATTCATCAACGCCGTTGCTTGTCTGCATTGCTGATGGCAGTAAGTACGGAAATCAGTGGAATATAAATACAACTGTCATCCCTAAAATAGGTCTGTCTTATGATGTTGAAGAGGATAAAACCATAAACTATGCTGTTCAGGTTACATGGCAGAATAAGCATGATGAGGAATCCGAAGTTTTTATTGAGTTCTACAGGGATGGAATTTTTTATGATAAAGTAAAGCTCAGTGATGAAAATAACTGGTATTACTGCTGGGACAATATATCTCCTCAGTTTAACTGGGAGATAAAACAGGCAGGTTTGCCGGAAAATTATTACGTAAATTATTACTGGGACTTTAAGGACGATAACGGTTTGAAAATAAAGCATCTTGAGATAATAAACACTTTCGAAGAGGACTTCAGATCTGAACCGTCAACAACAAATCCGGTCATGTCAGCTGAAGAAGGCATTCCGGTTACAGATGACAATGTTGCGAATACATCAGACGAAAAAACACTTCCGCAGACAGGAATGAACATACTGCCGATACCGATACTATCATTATCAGGACTTTTTCTTTTGGGAATCGGATGGAATATCGTGAAGAAATCACGTTAATCGGAGGAAAAAATGAAGAATAAAAGAATCGGAGCGGTTCTGATGATCCTGGGCTTTTTGCTTATTATTGCTTCAATAATAATTGCAGCCGGCAATTATTATCTGCAAAAAAAAGCACAAAAGTATTCAGACGAAATAGTAACACAGCTAAGGGAAATATATGATTTTCCTGAAGTTAATGAAAAAACAACGACGACAAAAGAAACCCCGCCTGTTCAGAAATCTGTTGAAATTAACAGTAAAACTGTCGCAGAGGAAAAGACATCTTCGCTGAACGGAGAGCTGTACATAGGGGTTATACAGATAATTTCACTTGGCATTGAGCTTCCTGTTGCTGAAAGTTTTAGTTTTGATAAGCTGAAAAAGACTCCCTGCAGGTACAGTGGAGCTGTATATGAGGAAAATCTCGTAATATGTGCACATAATTATGCGTCGCATTTTGGGGGACTAAACAAGCTGGTAAACGGCGATGTAATACGTTTCATTGATTTCAGAGGGAGCGTCTGTACCTATTCGGTAGCGAGTATTGAGCAGATTGAACCTACAGATATTTATGCTGTAAGGGATGAAGCTTACGCACTTGTTTTATTTACCTGTAATATTAGCGGAAATGCACGAATAATCGTAAAATGCGATCTTATGTGAATTTAAAGATATATAATATAATCCCCTTAAAGCATACGCCCCAAAAAAGAACGGCATATGCTTTAAGGGAATTTTTAAAAAGGTATGGATATATGCCCGAGGGGCAGAGACACGACCGGAAAGCAAGGTCGGCGCCGCTTAAGTCGAAATCTCTGGATGACTCTGACACAAAGAGACAATCAGATTAAACGTACATTAATATATCCTCTTGATCACACCACATGCAATTCTTGCACCGGAATTCCCTGAAGGCTGAGAAGTAAAGTCGTCAGGCTTATCGTGAATGACAACAGTTTTTCCGATAATATCAGATACATAAATTCTGTTTGTCAGAAAAGACATATAGGCCATGCCGTTATTATTAAAGAGCGGCGGCATATCTCCGGAGTGCTGCGGATGATCACATTTAAATTTGTCATAGTGGCTTCCTGTATTCTCGAAAGGGGATGCTTCTGTTCCGGTGCATGAATCTCCTCCATGTATATGAAAACCAAATATTTTTGAATTGCATAATCCGGTATCATGAGGCAGCCCGTTTATATTGGCATTAATAAGAACACCCTCATTTGCCTGATAGAAATAAACAGTGCCGTTTATATCGGAGTATGAATTACTTCCCTTTATAACAGCTATAGCATCAGGTTTTGATTTTACCTGAATATTGTCATAATTTTTTACCATAAAAATCACCTCTATACAGACTATGCAAAAATAGAAAAAATGATAATCCATGTATAAGAATGATAAAATATTAAAAAAAACCTTTAAAAGCATATTTTCACATTTATTGCTGTTTTTATTTTTGTTTTTGAATGATATATGTTATGAATTTTAAAAATATTATGTCAATTATTTTATAATATGCATAAAGAATTGTTGCTTTTTTTAAAATAATATGATATAATAATTAAAAAATTATGAGGTGAGGTGACATAATATGAAGCGAAAGATTATAGGCTGTATAGTAAATGATCCTGAAAATGATTATCAGAGTAACATAATAGACGGGCTTATGACACAGTGCGGAAAATATGGCTATAATCTTGCGGTTTTTTCTCCGCTTGTTGATGTTTCTCACTATGATAAAATATATACTTCAGCTGAATTTAATATACTGAATCTTATAAATTTCGATCTTTTAGACGGTGTTGTTGTTGCTTCTGAACCACTCACAAGAGAACCGGAAAAAAAATTTTTTAACCTTACACAAAAAATACTTGAGGAAAAATGTAAAAAGCCAGTTATTACTTTAGATGTACCTATGGGCGATTACGATCTGGTCTGTGTTGATGATAAAAGCGCCTTTTTTCAGATTACGTCACATATACTTGATTTTCATAAACGGAAAAAAATATATTTTCTTTCAGGTCCGGAAAATTTTAATATTTCAGAAATAAGAATAGCTGGTTTTGTTGAAAAAATGAAAAGTGAAGGGATAGAAGTACCAAAAGAATATATTTTTTATGGAGATTTCTGGTATACAAGTGGAGGCTCGCTTGCCCGGAAGATTGCCTCAGGGCAGGTGCCTATGCCGGAAGCAGTTATATGTGCCAATGACCAGATGGCAATAGGACTGCAGAGGGGTCTTGCTGAAGCAGGAATCAAAGTTCCGGATCAGATTATTGTTACAGGGTATGATGCCTCACAGGACGCGGCGCTTAACGGAGTAACAATCACTTCATTTTTACCCGATATAAGCGGTATGGCCCAGGAGGCAGTCAATCGTATAAGACGGATAATCGAACCTGATGAACCTCTTATGAGCGTAGACAGATTTGATAAAAATAATTTATTTACCGGAATGAGCTGTGGATGTCAGAGTGATGTATCACACACAATAAAATTTCTTGAGTTGTCAATAATACGAAAAAAGAGAGATTTTAACAGAACAGATATCAAGGATAACGAAGATATCGGACGTTTTATAGAAAGCTATATGCTTGAGCACCTTACAGCTACTCAGCATCCAAGTCAGTGTCTTGTTGAAATTAATAAAATGATATATCTATGTAATCCTTATGATCATTTTTTTCTGTGTGTAAAGTCTGACTGGCTGAATACCGAAGAAACACTTGTTGATGGATATCCTGATGAAATGATGTCTGTTATTCACGCTATATCGGAAACGGCTGAATTTAAATACGATGTCTCACAAAGGTATGCAAACAATGATTCCTGTCATAAGTTTAAAACTGAATTAATGCTTCCTGAGCTTTTTAATGAAACTGATGAACCTTATGTTTTTTATTTTGTTCCGGTGCACTTTCAGGAAAATGTTCTTGGATATGCGGTTTTACAGTGTGACCTTGTAAGAAAAATAAAAATCACGTTTGTATTCCGTAACTGGATGAGAAACGTGAATAATGCTCTTGAAATGACGCGTGTTCAGAACAGAATTATGTCATTTTCACTTTATGATAATATGACGGGACTATATAACCGCAGAGGAATGGATATGAAGCTTAATGATTATCAGTATACATCATTGCCGAATCCTATGTGTGCCGTATTTGTATTTGATATGGATGGGCTGAAAAAAATAAATGATACATATGGCCACTCTGACGGAGATTTTGGAATTATGTTAGTTGCTTCTTCCGTTAAACACGTAACCGGAGAGTCAGAAATTGCAATCAGAGCCGGCGGCGATGAATTTTATATAATCGGTATAGGTGAATATTCAGAAGAAATAATGGAACAAAAAGAAAGAGATTTCAGTTCAATACTCTCTGCCAAAAACCTTCTGTCAAATAAACCATACATAGTAACAGCAAGTGTAGGCTATCATATGATGCCGTTTTCAGGTCTGGATAAAATTCAGGAAACTATTGACATAGCGGATGAAAATATGTACAAAAATAAAGTTCTCAATAAAAAGCAAAGAATATAGCGACAAATAACAGCCTATGATTTGAGTATTCACTTTTCAAGCAAATCTGAAACATATACAGGTTTGCTTGTTTTCTTGTGTATTTGAGGTGTATAATAAATTTGATAAATGTAAAAGAAAAGCCAGGATTAATGTTATTCGTGAGAAATACTTATCGATACTTTCGAAGCAGACTGTTTCTGTACAGAAAAACAGCGTTAAAATCTGTAAAAATATTACGGATTTTAACGCTGCTTTATATTTTAATTATTTATAGATTTTAACAACCGGGGGCATGTTACCGGGGCTTATTGGACATGTTCTGAAAATTCTGATTCAAATATTCCTAAATATTTTGGAGAAATAGTATCAGAGCAAATTAATAAGATATTAACAGACAGAAATATTTTTCTTCCTGAATATCATAAGATTATTAATGAGGATAAAGATATTGGTAAAATAAAAAGCTCCATAGCCTTATTCATGTGATTAATAAGAACCACCGCACAACCAGATTTCTCCGAAATAGACACAAGGGGCCCATGACAGTTCCTGAGCCGTTATATAACCCCGCTGCAGCGCCTGTGCTGTATCAGAACGTGTATGTTATAGTGATATGGATTCCGGGCGGCTATGGTCGTCCCTACAGGGCGGCAAAGGAATTCTTTCTGAAATAACTAGAATTGTAAAAGGAGCATAATTATGATTGAGATAAACGGTGCATACAACTAAAGCTATCTGTATTTTTTATGGATATACTGTTTCTTTTTCGGAATATCATCATTGAATATTATTCTTTCCGGTTTATTATCAGGTCTTCTCATTGATATTAGTATTGTTTCTCTGCCAATAACTTTTATTTCACTGCATTTAATAATTATGTCTGATTCTTTTGACCATAATCTGAAAAGCCCTGATCTGCCATAAATCACAAGAGACAAAACCTTTGATGTCTCTGTATCAATTTCAATGTCATCAACAAAGCCAAGTTTTTCACCATTGTCAATATCTATTACTTCTTTGTTTTTCAACTCATTAAAACTGCATATCATATCTATCAGCTCGTTTCATTAACAGGTAAAAAATTATGAGTCTTTAAAAAAAGACTCATAACAAATATATTCTGATTTTCTGAAACTAATACATAGTTTATTAACGCTCAGCTGCAACTGAAAGCATAAGCTTTATTCTGTTTTCCTGATTAACCTTTGTTGCGCCTGCGTCATAGTCAATAGTACATATATTTGACTTCGGATATATTTCGCGAACACGTCTTATTACGCCCTTGCCCACTATATGATTAGGCATACATCCAAACGGCTGACAGCAGATTATATTGTTTACACCACTGTCTATAAGCTCCATCATTTCTGCCGGAAGAAGCCATCCTTCTCCCATTTTGACACCGCTGCTTATTACCTTCATACCGAGACTTTTTGTTTTTGAAAAAGGAAGCGGTTTATCAAAGCAGTCAAACTGACTGAGAGTTTTAAGCATTATTTTTTCAAGGCTCTGTATGTTTTTAACAGAAAGCTTGCTGAATGCAACTGTTCCTGCATTTTCTCCGTATAAATTTTTATCGTCCATTCCTATGCTTAAGCTGTACATTGCAAATCCGAGAATCCCCGGAATAATAACTTCACACTCGTGATCCATCAGAAATTCCTGAAGATGATTATTGCCGAAGCGAGCGTATTTTACATATAATTCACCGACAATACCGACCTTGACTTTATTTTTTTTATGAACCGGTATCTTACTGAAATCAGTTGCAATTGCAAGAAAATTTTTACTTATGGCTGAATTGCTTAATCCCTTATTAGCCTTGAACTGGCGTATTATTTCCTTATGCCATTTATCAAGTACTCTTTCACAGCAGTTTTCCTTCTTTTCATACGGTTTTGTCTGATTATACAGAAGCATCAGGAAGTCACCGTAAAGCCATGACATAAGGCCTTTTACAAACATAGGCAGTGTTACCTTGAACCCGGTGTATTTTTCTATTCCGCCAAAATTTATGGAGATTACCGGGACAAATCCAAGACCTGCCTGCTTCAGTGCTCTTCTTAGCAGGTGAACATAATTTGACGCTCTGCATCCGCCACCTGTCTGATACAGCATAAGGGCTGTTTTGTGTATATCATAATCACCTGATAATAACGCATACATCAGCTGACCGACAACTATTATTCCCGGATAACATGTATCATTATGTACATACTTTAAACCCGTTTCAATAACATCCTGGCCCTCATAATCAAGAAGTTCCAGATTGTAACCGTACATAATAAAAACTTCACGCATAAGACCGAAATGTAGCGGCAATGCGTTCGGAATAAGGATTTTATATTCGTCTCTCATTTCTTTTGTAAAATCAATATAATCTGGTTTAAATTTCATCTTTCTTCTCCTCGTTTTTATATATTTCATTTATGAAATTTATTTCGCAATTAGTTATATTATAAAATATAAAAACGAAAACGTCAATGCCTATTTTTAATATCCGTAAGAAATGAGTCTGTGTTTACCTTTGACTTGAATTTTAAAATTTATTTCTAAGAATCTTTATCCGCATATTGAAAAGCAGTGATCCAGAGGCCCGTTACCTTTACCAAGATCAAGCATTGCTCCCAGCGCCCCTGAAATATATTCTTTTGCGTTTTGAATACTTTCGGAAAGAGAAATCTCCTTTGCAAGATTGCATGCAATTGCTGTTGATAGTGTGCAGCCTGTTCCGTGTGTATTTGGATTGTCAATTCGTTTGCCGTTGAACCAGAACGACTCTTTATTATTTATATACAGAAAATCATTTGCATCGTTAAGGTTATGACCGCCTTTTATAAGTATGGCACCACTGTAAAATTCTGAAATAAGTTCTGCGGCTTTAATAATATCATCGACATTTTCTATCTTTATGCCGCTTAATACCTCTGCTTCGGGTATATTCGGAGTTATAACGGATGCAAGGGGAATAAGCTCTTTGATAAGGCACTCTATTGCATCATCCTTCAGAAGTCTGTGACCGCTTGTAGATACCATTACCGGATCAACAACTATTTTCTGAGCGTTATATTGTCTGAGCTTTTGTGTAATGATTTTTATGATCGGTACAGATGAAACCATTCCAACCTTGACAGCATCAGGGAAAATGTCTTCGAAAACACAGTCAAGCTGTGCACTGACCATTTCGGGAGTGCATTCTGAAATAGCCTTTACTCCTGTCGTATTCTGTGCAACTACCGCTGTAATTACTCCTTCGGCAAACATTTTGTGTGCGGTAATTGTCTTGAAATCTGCTGACATTCCGGCACCGCCGCTGCAGTCTGTTCCTGCAATTGATAGTATTTTTTTCATTTTATAATTCCTCACTTGATTTCATTAAATGCCTTTACAAGCTCTCCGGCTGCGGCTGTTATATCCTTTTGGGCTGCTACAGCCGAAACAACAGCAAATCCGTCTATTCCTGTATTTTTAAAAAATTCTGCTCTTTCTTTATTTATTCCGCCTATTACGACAATAGGTATATCTACAGCGCTTCTAATTGATTTCAGCGTTTCTATTGTAACAGGACGTGCATCCGTTTTTGTACCGGTAGGGAACATTGCACCGACTCCGAGATAATCTGCTCCTTCAGACGCTGCCTTTACTGCTTCGTCAACTGTTGATGCTGATACGCCTATTATTTTATCGTTTCCTATTATTTTTCTTACCGCGTCAACAGGCAAATCACTTTGTCCTACATGAACACCGTCAGCATTTATTGCCGCGGCAATATCAGCACGGTCATTAATAATAAGAGGTACGTTGTATTTGTCTGTAATTTTTTTAACATTAATGGCTGTATGGTAAAATTCAAGCGATGAGCAGTTCTTTTCGCGTATCTGTACAACAGTGCAGCCGCCCTTTACAGCAAGCTCAACGCATTCCTCCACAGTGTCGGTACTCATAAAGTCCTGATCTGTACAGAGATAAAGAGTATAGTCAATATTATTTTTGTTCAATTTTAAGCATCTCCCCGATAATATCTGAATTCAGCAGACTAAGTGAATCGATTATAGAGCTGCGGAAGCTCCCTGTTCCTGATGTACCGGATTCTGCATAAGCAAGCTCTCCGGCAATTCCCATTGATGCAATACCTGCAGCTGCCGCTGTAAAATAATCATTATCCGTTGCTCCGGCAAATGCCCCTATCAGGGCAGTAGTCATACATCCCGTACCGGTAACCTGTGAAAGCATCTGATGGCCGTTTAATATTTTTACAGTCTGACTGCCGTCTGTAATGACATCGGCCTTTCCTGTAACAGCAGTTATACATTTATATTTTGAAGAAACCTGTGCTGCGATTTCTTCACTGTTATAATTCTGTGATTCCGGTGAAGCATCAACACCTTTGGTTTTTGAATCAATTCCTGCAATAAAAGCAATTTCTGAAAGATTTCCTTTCAGGACTGTTACCTGAACCTGCTCAAGAATTTTGCCGACAGTCTGATTGCGGAACGGAGATGCTCCTGCACCGACAGGATCAAAAATAACAGGTATTCCGAGCTTGTTTGCTGTTTTCCCCGAAGCAATCATTGATTCTACTGTGCGTTCATTAAGAGTGCCAATATTAATTACAAGAGAAGATGATATAGAAGTAATATCACTTGCCTCCATAATTGAATCGGCCATTACAGGCGAAGCACCAATAGCCAGAATAGCATTTGCACAATCATTTACTGTAACATAGTTAGTTATGTTATGTACAAGCGGCGATCCGGCTTTTACATTTTCAAGAAGTGTTATTATTTTTTTCTTCATAAATAAATGTCCTTTCCTACAAAGTATATAGTATTTATTATAACATATTTTAAACTAAATTTGCTATCTAAGTAAAAAAAATTAAAAAAATATTTTATTACAGATGTACATTTAAAAAGTAATATGGTATAATATAAATATGTTCGTTTAAAAATAGCTGAAAGTCGAGGTGAGTTAAGTGGATGCAGGAGGGAATAGCAGCACGAGCCGAAGTAGAAAGTGTTCGTACTGCTTTAAAATTATATTGGAAATTACAAATCTGTATATAGTTAACTCATATCTCGGATTGTATAGAATTAAATAAGCCATACGGACATTAATTATTTATCGGTTTCGTGTTTTTAGACCTGAACCCTGATTTTTTTATTTTAAATTAAAATTTCGGAGGAAGATTTATGCAAAACGAAACTATCACATTAGAGCAGATTATTGAACTGCTTGAACAAAAAAAATATTCAGAATTACATTCAATCATATCTTCTGCAGAGCCACAGGATATTGCAGAATTTTTCGAAAATCTTACAAAGGAACAGTACCCTGTTTTGTTCCGTATTTTACCTAAAGAAATGGCTACCGAGGTTTTTGTTGAGCTTGATGCAGAACAGCAGCAGCATCTTATTGAGCTTTTCAGTGATGTTGAGCTAAAGGAAGTTCTTGACGACCTGTTCATCGATGACACGGTTGATATTATAGAGGAGATGCCCGCAACAGTCGTTAAACGTATTCTTGCAAACTCAACCCCAGCCAGCCGTAAGTCAATCAATGAATTGCTAAAATACCCTGATGACAGTGCAGGAAGTATGATGACAACCGAATATGTCTGCCTTAAAAAACAAATGACTGTTGATCAGGCATTTGCATTCATAAGAAAGGTTGCCATTGAAAAGGAAACAATTTATACATGTTATGTAACTGATGAAAACAGAAAGCTTATCGGGCTTGTCATGGTAGCTACTCTTCTGATATCAGACAGAGAAGCAAAGATCGAAGAAATAATGGACGGGCATGTTATAAGCGTTACAACCCTTGAGTATAGGGAAACGGTAACTCAGATAATAGGAAAATATGATTTTCTCGCCTTGCCTGTTGTAGATGCTGAAAACCGTCTCGTTGGTATAATTACAGTCGATGATGCTATCGATGCAATTCATGATGAAGCCGAAGAAGACTTTGCAAAAATGGCCGCTATGATACCGGCTGAAAAGCCTTATTTAAAAACATCTGCCGTAAACATATGGAAAATGCGTATTCCATGGCTTATGCTTTTAATGATATCAGCTACATTTACAGGAATGATTTTATCGTCTTTTGAAAAAGCACTCTCCGCACAGCTTGTTCTTACAGCATACATTCCTATGCTGATGGGTACCGGAGGAAATTCAGGAAGTCAGTCCTCCGTTACAATAATACGCGGTATTTCCCTTGGTGAAATAGAATTCAGAGATATACCAAAGGTCTTGTGGAAAGAATGCAGAGTTGCTTTATTATGCGGAATTTCTCTTGCTATTGTGTCCTTCATCAGAATAATGCTTATTGATAAAATGCTGCTTGGCGTTGATATTTCATTTATGGTTGCACTTGTAATATGCCTTACTCTTTGTATAACTATATGCTGTGCAAAGCTTATGGGCTGTCTGCTTCCGTTAGTCGCTAAAAAACTGGGCTTTGACCCTGCAGTTATGGCAAGCCCTTTTATTTCAACAATTGTTGATACTGTCACACTTCTTGTATATATGGAGCTTGCAACAATGCTTCTTCATATTTAGAATTTTAATGCTGCAATACGATTCAGATCCAAAAAACAGAAGCAATATGTACTTATATAAATGATACAGATTACAAAAAATGAGAGAAGTGTGAATAACGCTTCTCTTTTCTTATGTCAGAAAGGAATTCAGATTTTACCCCCTAACTCTGCAATCAATAACCTTGTTGGGATAATGCCAGATATGGACAACGATATGGTTGCCATCGAGTAACATTTTGTCGGAAAGCCTGATATAATGAATTAACAGGAGGTAAGTGAGCGAAATTTCATGGGGGCTCCTTCCAAATAGACTCCATGCCCTTGTACGCAGGTCGTTTTACATATTCGAGGGGGTGAAAATATGTTAGACGAAAAGAGATACGATTATAACAAAGAAACGCATAAGGGTGTTGACAGTGCTGATGAACTTGCAATTATTCTTGCACTTCGAAAGGGTGAAAAGCTTGTGATTGACAGAAACGGGCATATTTACGACAGCACGGGTAGATGGATTGCGGATGGGATGAAGAAAAGTTAGTAAAAAATTTACAAAATATCCGGTTTTTAAATTGCAATATTACAGGGAATATGATACAATACACAAAAGTAAGTCGTAAAAGTAGGCATAAGCTTTTACGGCTTAATTTGTTTTTATAGAAATTATAATAAACTTGTTATTATAATTAAGGATGTATAGTTAATGCCAAATATTGAACGTTATCAACAATCAATTGCTGCGGAATTTGAAACTCAAAAAAACAGGGTTCGTTTTTTCATATACGACTCACATTGGGGTGACGATGGAAGATACAAAGAAATACTTTAAGGAGGAGCATACCCCACCACCCCAATACCTCAATTTACATAATAAAAAACTTTATTATCACTGATATTCTAAAAACATCCATTTATATCAGCCCAAAATATGTATTTCCACATATTATACTATAAAAAATTAATATATTATTGACAAAACGTATAATATGTGATATAATAACATTATAAAAAATACGTATAAGACAGAATTTATCATTTTTGGATATAAGGATTATTAAACAGTGAATGGAGGGATTGGGGTGGATAACATAATACCTGTAATTGAACAGATGGCACAGAAATATAATCAGCTTTATCTTACACCTGAGCAGGGGATATCAGGTACAGGATTATATTCGGATATAGTACATTACGGTAAAACACCGCCAGAGGTATTGAAAAAAATACAAAATGGATTAAGTGGTTTTGAATGCAGCAAACACGACAGGCTTTTTACTGAAATTACGCCTGCCGGTAAGGTAGAAATTTTATATATCTATAACGAATCGGATTTTGAACGCTTTCTTCAGATTATGGCATACAGATGTGAACCGGTGCGTATTCCTGACAGGATCGAAACCGCAGAGATTGACGGAATAACTAACTGGAGAAAAATAGAAGAATATATGAATAACTATGTATCCGCTGGCGGCGATTCTGTTATGCTGGGCTCGGAGCTTAAAAAATTTACGGAAAACAGAAGGAATTATCAGGACACGCTTATTGTTATAAAGCGTTCTGATTACAGTGGTATTACTTATGAAAAGTCCGGATACCCACAGCTTCTCTGGAATGATATTTCTATGAAGATAAAGATATATTATGCATGTACACATTACGTATGCCGAAAAATGTATGGCGGATGTAAAAATATTATCTGGAATGAGATCATTGCTGACTGTATGGGATTGTTATTTGCATTAAACAAATATGATGTGTCGTTGGCAAAAAAGTTTTTAGGCGTTTCAAAACGAGGATATGATAATCGTGGGCGCCTTATAAATTATTGCAGTGAAACCGGAAGTGACCTTGATGAACTTGCAGTTAAGATTTCAACCGTTATAGATAAGATGTCTGTACAGGTTAAAAAACTGATTACAAGTGGTATAACAGATTACTACGATATACTTTTTAAGCTTCAGGAGAAAATGGAATCATATCTTGATATTATTAAATAAAAAAAGGCTTTAAAAAGCTTAAGAAACATGAGGGCGGAATCTTATAGGGTTCCGTCCTTAAAAATATGCAGAATCAGATCTTTTTTTGTTATAATTACATATAACATGATTAAATTATAAATACTTACAAAATACACTTGTATTTTGTAAGTATATTTGTTGGTATTATTAATTGGCAAAATAATCGATAAATGGTATAATAGTTATTGTAATATTACAACCTAAATCCGCAAAATTCATAAATCAAAAACCTTTCGCAAACGTCGAAAATATGGTATAATAGATGTATAATAACGCTGTCGAAGAC
>JAEWXO010000031.1 GCA_023458875.1 Bacillota bacterium
CTCCATGAGAGAAGTCTACGGACTGGATCCTGCTCAAACTAAGTAGCAACAAGGTGGCTCTGCTTGTCTGGAAAGGTGGCTCTCGCCACACCGGACAGGCGGCTCCGCCGCAACGTAATATTCATAATTGGAAATAGAAACTCCCTGACATTGGGACTGTTTGAAAAAGATGAACTTATAGGTCTTTCAATTGGAAGTATGATACATTGGTATACTGGTACGGAATATTACATTCAAGAATTTTGTATTAAAGCAGAGAAGCAGGGTAAGGGTATTGGAACTGAGTTTTTAAAAGCGGTCGAACAATACATAAAAAACAAACAGATAACTCATATTTTTTTACAAACAGAGAGAACGGTTCCTGCGTACAATTTTTATAAAAAGAATGATTTTGTTGAAATGAAAGACCACGTTTCATTTTATAAAGAATTTCCCCATTAACCGATGGATGCTATATTTTGCGTAAACGAAAAACGCCATTAACCCTCTCCATTTTTGTAAAAGAAGCATGCTTCTGCATTACCCGCGGTGACCAGAATGGCATCATTGTCCATATTGCGCAGATGCCACCGGGTTTTAATAATCTATAAATTTCTTTGGAGATACTATCCGTAGAGATAACAGGGGCAGGTACGACGCCATAAAGCAGAACAAGGTCAAACATAGAGTCTTCAAAAGAGGAATTCATGGCATCCTCTTTTTTTACTACTACGTTCATTAATCCTAATTCATTAACCTTCTTCTGTGTTTCCTCAACAGATAGAGGATGAAGATCAATCGAATACAGTTTACCTTCATTTCCAATAATTATAGATGCGTGTACTGTAAAAAAGCCAGACCCGCAACCAATCTCAAGGACTGTTTGTCCGCACTGTATTCCGGAGCCTTTGAGCAGGTTATCTGGATTATTGAATTGTTTTCTTTTAGGGCTATCCAGCCAGCTTAGAATTGTTTTAAATAATTTTTTTCCAATATGGGATTGCTCATCAAAAATCAATTTTTTCATTTTCATTCTCTTTCCTTACATGTACTGCTCTATGCCTTTTATATGATATTGAAACAATATATTAATGTTGTTTTCAAGCCAATATTGATTTTTATAGTTCTTTGCGATTTCGATTATTCCTTCTATAAAATTCTTGGCCAATATATATAAAATTAAATCATCTTGAATAAAATCTTTGTTTATTTGCTCTTTCATATGATTAAACAGGATTGTTATAATTTGTTGCTTACATCCTTCGTATTTTGTACCCTCACTTTTATCCGTTATAATAACGAACTTTTTTTGATCCAATAAAATCATTTTTTGAACAAATTGACAAATGTTATCATTCATAGTTTTATCTTTATCATCATGGTCTAATAGAGCATTTATAGAATTTATAATATATGTGTAAAACGCGTCCGCAACTCCATATAAAATAGCTTCCTTATTTTCATAATACAAATACAAATTACTAACACTTATACCAACCTCATCAGCAATTCTGCGGGTAGTAGTATTTTTAAAACCACTTTGGAAAAATATATGTTCTGATGTATCTAATATTTTCTTTCTGATTTCATCTTTTAACACCTGCACAATAAGGAACCCCCGTTCTTTATTGAGATTGTAATATAGAAAAATTGACATGTCAATATCTTTTGGAAATTATTATGTTAGAGGAGTGCACTATTGAAACGGTATATTTATAGATGACGTAGTATCTCAAGATCCTCATCCTAATTAAGCATCGAAAAATGTGAGTTGTTATGGTATAATGTCGTCAGACATTATACCGCGCCGAAGCAGAGCGGAGTGCGCATCTGGTCATGAATTGTAAGCAATTCATGTTATAATGAACACAGTTTTTATACCCAAAAAACAAGCTGGGCTGCCGGAATTTATGGATTCTTAATTTTGTACTAAGTGGGTGCAAAATTTATGGAAATAAATTTGTGTTTATAAAGACAGTCAAACTTTTCCGCCAAACCATTTAGTTACGCCATGTAGTATCAGGCTTCCATTTGCAAATGTTATATGTATTGATAAGAAAGTCTCTTTCTGGACAATGAAGGAGTGACCAATATAAATAGTAAAACATTGCTCCGGATTCTGAAAAAAATTGGATAAAGAGTATGTTACACCAAGAGAAGAACTGTATAATGACATACAGTAAGCAAATAAGGGGGAACCACGGATTTGTTAAATTTTTTATATGCGGAAGTAAATATTGTCGGAGCTACGGTTTTGCTTCTTCTGCTGGCAAACTGGAAGAAAAGCAGTTGCTTTAGTAACCTGCCTGTTGACCAGCAGATATTTAACGGCGTTATTTTTTTAAATCTGCTTATTTTTCTGTTTGACACAGGAATGTGGCTGGTGGACGGAACTTCTCTTCCTGTTCTTAAAGCGGTCAATTATACGGTGACGACATTGTATTATCTGTTCAATCCGTTGATTTGCTTTCTGTGGCTGCTGTATACCGATTTTAAAATCTACGAGAGCAGCTCCGGCCTGTTAAAACGGACAAGGTTCTACGCCATCCGGCCGCCGTGTCTACAATAATGACTCTGGCAAGCCCGTTTACGGGTTGGTTTTTTGTAATTGATGAGGGAAATCGCTACATACGGGGGCTGTTGTTCCCAGTCATGGCAATCGTATCAATTTCCTATTTGGCAGTCGCGTGCGGGATGGCTTTGAAAGATACTGTGAAAAACGGCTGGGACGTAAACAAGAATGTAAATTTTCCTTTGTTGGTTTTCCCTGCCGCGGTAATCGTGGCGGTCGCAATCCAGATTCGATTTTTTGGAGTCTCCATAATATGGGTCAGCGCTATGCTGGCGTGCACAAGTATCTATATCAATATGCAGAATGCGGAGATTTCAACCGATCACCTGACCGGGCTGTACAACCGCCGCCGCCTCGATCAGCATCTTCAGCGGAGAATTCGGGCGAAGCGCGCTGGTCATCTGTTGTTCGCCGTCATTCTTGATCTGAATGAATTCAAGAAAATCAACGACGTTTATGGGCATTTGGAAGGGGATAACGCGTTGGTCAGAACGGCGGAACTTCTTCGTCGGTCCTGTAAAAAAGGTGAAGATTTTATTGCAAGGCTGGGCGGCGACGAATTTATCGTCGTGGGTAAACGGGCCAGCATGGGGGAGATTGAACTGCTTATAGAAAATATCCAATCAAATGTTTCTATTTGCAATAAAAACCTACAATCAGAATATGTACTGTCGTTAAGTATAGGATATTCTGTGTTCCGCGAAGCCGATACGGTGGATTCTTTTTTGGCGGCTGCGGATAAGGAGATGTACCGCTGTAAACAAAATAGCAAGGTTTCCGTGAGATAACCCTCCTGACGCTATGCAAAGATTGAAACGGGAAGCATTTTCAGAAAAAATTGCCTCCGAGGGGGTGCGAGCACCAGGCGGTATCTTTTCTCACCGCTCAAGCCATGTTGAAGTTTGCTACCTGTTGTCAAAAAATAAATTCAGACCCTGCATTTGTAAGCACAAATTGTCGGGCATTGTTCTAAGTGCATTGCTATAATGAAGTCACAGTCAGAGAGAGGAGGTAGAAAATGATCGGTTGGATAGAAGGTATACAAAATGCCATAAGCTACATTGAGAATAACCTAACAGAGGATTTAAGCATTGAGGAAATAGCGGCATGCAGCTATGTCAGTGCGTTTCATTTTCAAAGAATATTTGTTGTGCTTTGTGGAATTACAGTAAGTGAATATATACGTAATCGTCGTCTTACACTTGCTGCTCAGGAACTTTCCAGAGAAAACGACAAGGTTATAAATATTGCCATGAAATATGGTTATAATTCTCCTGATAGCTTTGCAAGAGCATTTGCCCGATTTCATGGTGTTTCTCCCTCTGCTGCGACGAAAAAGGGTGCACGGCTTCGTGCTTATGCGCCTCTACACATTAAAATTTCAATGGAGGGCGGTACAATGTTAGAGTACAAAATTGCAGAAAAAGCAGCGTTTACAGTTATGGGTAAGACAAAAAGAACCAATACGGATGCCGGCTATGATGAGATCCCCATGTTCTGGAAAGAACATGAAAAAAGCGGGGAAAACCAAGTTGTCTGCGGAATGTATGGCATCTGTATGGATATTGATGGAAAAGAGTTTGATTATCTAATTGCCGACAATTATATTCCTTGGAACGAAATTCCAAATGGTTATGCAACTAAAGTGATTCCGGCGGGAACATGGGCAATATTCCCTTGTCATGGAGCACTTCCAAAATCCTTACAGGATGTGAACACAAAAATATGGAGCGAATGGGTTCCAAATTGTAAAGAGTACAAACTTGGCGGTAATTATAATATTGAGCTGTATGCGCCGCCTGCCGAGAAGCCAGAAGATACCTATTGCGAGATCTGGATTCCAATTGAAAAACTGTAACTCTCAATGATTATTTCCCTGAGACTCATGAAAAATGAGCCTCAGGGAAAAATCTTCAAGCGGATGATATGCACAAGGCACCTTGCGCCGCAGACAGTTCAGCCCAGAATAAAGTATTTGCCGGTAGTAGTTGAAATTACGTAAATGTTGATGCCATAAATTATTAAAGGAGGAAGTGCTATGAATATCCGGACAATTGAAGTGAATGGTTTGAAACTGGCAGTGGTAAACAGCGCGGAAAAGCTTGTTACCGATGTACAGTCTGCTTTGGATTTTATGATGACTGTTCAGTACGAAACCGGAAGTAATCATATTGCAATATATAAAGAAGCGGTTGCAGAAGATTTTTTTATTTTAAGCTCCCGCCTTGCAGGCGATATATTGCAGAAATTTGTTAACTATGATGTGAAACTTGCAATCATCGGAGATTTTTCAGAATACACGAGTAAATCGCTAAAGGATTTCATATATGAAAGCAATAAGGGAAAGGATGTTTTCTTTGTGTCATCAGAGGATGAAGCATTAAAAAAATTAAGCGACATATAAAACAGTTGGATTAATATTTTTATTGTATATCATGGAGAGGGTGAAAAAACTCCGTAAATTTTAGTAATGCTGTCGGACATCGAAATACGCTTATTTTACTTATATTATTTTATCTGACAATTCCGTTGCCGAACGCAAGGCATTTGGAATTGCAGAATGGATGATGACAGAAATATACTGTGCTGTTTTTTCACGGTTACGAATAGAACGATCCACAATCCACTCAACTAACATACCAGCAATAGCTTCTGTATAGAATTGGCTGAGAAATAATTTGAAATCATCAGATGTGGACAATCTTTGCATTTTTTCGGATTTATCAATAAAGGAGCGTATGATGTGGAATTAAACAGCCTGCTGACGCTATACAAATCTCTTGTAAAAGAGATTGATACGCTTGAAAGAGAAATCAACAAGCTGATTGAGGAAGTACATCCTCACTATATGTCTGTTCCTGGCATT
>JAEWXO010000032.1 GCA_023458875.1 Bacillota bacterium
TATAGATTGAGATTGACATCTCCGGGAGGGGGTGTCATTCTGCTTTATGAGGCCCTTGACAAAATACAGTGCCTACCGATGACAAAATACGTTCACTTTTGGACGACAGAATAGGTGGTCTCTAACAATTGCTATTAAATATGAATAATATAGAATCAATGTACTTCATTACATTAAATCATATTTTCTTCTGCTAGGTTTCTTTTTCTTTTCACGATACATCTTCTGATCTGCTTTCATAATAAGCGAATTAAATTTGGTATCTTCTTCAGGAACCTCTATATGCCAGCCAATGCTGACCTCAAGCTGATATGGTTTTTCGGAACCTTCATTATATTTTGCCAGATTCGCATTTATTCTTGCATGCATTTGATCAGCCTTTTCCTCAGAATAATTTACTCCGAAAATAATAAATTCGTCTCCGCCAAATCTTGCGCATATTTCACCTTCTGTGCACGAATTGCTTACAGCTTTTGCCATGATTTTTATTGCATGGTCTCCTTCCTTATGTCCGAAGTTATCGTTTATGTACTTCATACCATCCATATCCGCGAACATCAGCATTACAGGTAATTTTTCAGCAATACATCTGTTAAATGAATTTTCTGTATTTTCATGAAATCCATTTCTGTTGTATATCTGTGAAAGAGGGTCAATAACATATAAATTTTCTACTTTTTTCAGAACTCTTTCTATACACCTAAGCTTTCTGACATTTTCGATTGAATTGCTTATGTTCATAATCCACGTGTGAAAAAGCGGACTTTTCAAAGGAAAATCACTATTGCAGATTATTGCATATCCAAGACATCTTTCATTAAAATGTAACGGTGAAAAATAATAAAGCTTGCTGTCTTCAGCGGATGAGTACAAATCAGGGAGCATAACCTGTGAAAGGAATCCGCTCAGACGCCCGAATTTCTGATCACAGTATACAAGCGGTATCTGCATTATTTCTGTGTATCCGTGAACTGTATACTTATCTATTTCGCAATTATCGTTGCACTCACAATCCCAGTTGTCACAAAGACACAGAAAGAATTTTTCACATTTTATCATTTCAATATACTGCTTAAGATTTTCTATATTTTTCTCAAGTGTATCACTTTCAGTTAAATTACATGACATCTGATTTATCATAGGAACATCCTGATGATATCTTTCCATTATCTGATAAGTTTCTTTTTTAAATTTAATTATATCGTCGCAATCAGAGTTATTGCATCCACAGCTATTACCGACAACCAGACTTGTATCAAGAATAATACTTCTTTCCTGTTCTATTCTGATAACTGCATTATACACCTGTGCACACGCTATATATCCTGATTCCCTGAGAGGCCTGCCTACTGATGTAATCTGAGGTGAATAATTCTGCGCATTATATATATTATCAAAACCGGTTACAAGTACATCTTCAGGCACTCTTAATCCCTTTTCAGTAAGTGCTGAAACAGTACCTATAGCCATAGCATCATTTGCACATATAATTGCTTTCTGAAGCTTCCCTTCAGAAATAAACTTTTCAACAGCATCTCTGCCGTCACGTTCGCGGAATAAACCATGATAAACCAGTGAGTCATCGTATTCTATTCCGTTTCTTGAAAGAACTGTTTTAAATGCATTTAATCTTAGTATACTTTCAGGATTTGTATCAGGTCCCGAAACATAATTTACTTCTTTGATACCGTGAGATTCTATTATATGACTTACTACTTCACGCATTGCTTGTTCATTATCAATTCCTACATGGTAAAAGCCTTCAATATCGTAGTCAATACTTGATGCAGGCACACCAGCACTTTTTAAATTCTCTATTATTTTTTTTGTGTTTTCAGGAGATGAGATAGTATTGGTAAGCAGAATAGCACCATCAATCTGAGCATAGTTTATCAGATTATATATGTTGAACTCTCCAATATCATTTACCTTATTTCCCAGAACTCCGCCAAATGCAACAAAATGAGCAACATTTATATTATGCTCAGAAGCAAATTTATGTACCCCACTTAAAATAGTTCCTTGATATTCCTGATCTATGCCGGATATAATTACTGCTATGTTCATTACGCCCATTAAAACACCATCCTATACTGTTACATCTTTTTAATGCTTATAAATCCCCAATAAAAAGTGTTTTTTTTATTGTAATTTATTTATTGTTGTGATATTATAATAATATCAGAATCCCTGAAAGGAGAAATACTGCCTTGCATAATATAAGCTATAAAATAGCTCTTGGTGGAATAATATCATCGCTGTGCCTCTTGTGTATGTTCCTCACAGGAATATTCCCTGCGCTATATATCACACTTCCGATGATAGCCGGAATACTTATGATGATTATCGCCGTTGAAGTCAATTCGCGTTGGGCATTCCTTACGTTCATTGCAACAAGTTTACTTTCGTTATTTGTCACATTTGATAAGGAAGCGGCTTTACTGTATATAATGTTATTCGGACATTATCCTATAATAAAGAAGTATATTGACACTATTAAATTTAAGCTATTACGTTTTATTACAAAAATAATTATTTTTAATACATGCATTATATGTGAAATATTTATTACGATAAAAATACTTGGCATTTCAGAGTTTTACGAGGAAATAACTGAAAAAGGGAATATTTATGTATATGGATTTTTACTTATAATGAATTTTGTATGTCTGTCATATGACTATTCTTTAAAAGGAATTTTCATCTTATATAATAAAAAGCTTAAACCAAGATTACGGAGCAACTACTAAATCTATCTCCTTTTTATGAATCAGGTCAATAATTGAATTAACTTTTTTTCTAAGAAGCACTGTATAAACCAGTGCTTTTTTCATTTCATTTTTCATAATATACAAATCAATTCTCCCTGACAATGAATCAACAAACCTTATTTTTTCTTCCAGTTCACTATTGTCACCGGAAAGCAGAAGCATGCCAATCTTATATAAATTTTCCTTATTGTAAAGTTTTTCTGTAATTTTAAATGTTGCGGAATTTATAAACTCAGCATCAACTTTTTCAGAAACATTCATAAGTTATTTCTCCTTCTCTGAATCTGCATTTATGATTCTGTTTACTATCTTAATCTTTGAATCAGCAGCCTGATAGAGCATATTTTTAAGCTGAATATAAAAATAATCTTCTATTCTCTTTGTAAATTCTGTAACTATATTATTTTTATTTAGTACTTCCTTATACTCCAGTTCGGTTTTAGAAATTGCAATCTTAACATGATTTGCAAGGCAGCGATTAAACAGTTCTATTGCTGAATTCTTTATTAGCATTCCCTCCTCATCCAAACGGAAGCTCATTATTTCAGAAATATAATCAAGATAGAACTCTGATATTTCATTCATAATATCAGAATTTAAATCAAGATACATATTTTTAAAATCATTTTCGAAAACAAGCCATATGTCTTCAGCATTTTTATCTATATTTCCATACTCAAATAATTTTACAAACCTTGCAAATTCATCAGGATTGTTAAAGGAAAAATAATGCTCATATGTTCTTTCAAGAAATGTCTTATAATGAATATCAAACCTGTTGTCTATTCTATACTGAGAGCTTTTTAGTTCCTTTGAATATTTACTTTTAAAAAATCTTACATTGTCAGGAATTACTCTGAATATTTCTGTTTTATCCGAATTAAGAAAATACTCATAAATCTTTATATTAAATACTCCAAACTCACTATATGCCTGTTTTAATATTTCATCTGATTTATGAATGTCTGTGTAACCTGCACGTCTTTTTTCATTATACAGTATGACATTTATACCTGCTGTTCCTGCTTTACGGTACATTTTATCAACAAGATAATGAAGGTCTTCCTTGTTATATGGAAAATCTGCAAAAATAAGTACTTTTCCTATTTTGACCTTATTCTGATCGGTTAATATTGTTTTTACATCAATACCTGAAACCGGAAATTCAAGTATTCTGCCGTCAGGAACCTTTGATGTGTATACCATTATCTTCTTTCCGTCAGATATTACATTTTCTTCGTTGGAATGAATAAAAATATAGCTTTTGCTTATTTTTAATGAATTTGTATCAATAATTTGTCCGTCCGGCATAAGCTCCTGTGCAAATCTATACCTGATATCATCGCCTACACAAATAATGAAATTGTTATTACCTATGTTCCTCATCACAACAAACCTCCAGTTGAGATTTTTTAAAGTCCCGCTTATGCAAATCAGACTCAATAAGGGATTATTTTCTGTCTCACAAATAAATATTATGTCTGCCCGACAGGCATAAGTCATCTTTTTTGCTATATTGCTATTTTTCCGTCAGTAGAACCAGCATTCAAAGCAATTTTTAATTCCTCTATCCTCAGATACAGACTTTTAATCATTCCTATCTGTTTGTTAATATTTTTAATTTTATTTAACTTTTCATCCGTTGACAGTGAAAGCTGATATTTGAGAGCGTTAATATTTTTATTTATAAGATCAAACCTTCTGTTTAGATCATTATTCAGAAGTTCATCAAGCCTTAAAATAAAACTACTTGTAAATTTATTAATTTCCTCAGCTGCAATATTTGAATAGGAGTTGATACCGTCGTTATAAAATGCTTCAATATACATTTTCTTTTTAAGGAATAATGCTACATTTTCACGGACATACCTATCCTTAAATCCTGTTCTTCTCTCCTCAAGCTGTTTATGAAGCTCAGAGAGTATTGAAGTTTTCATATGTATTTCTTCATTAAGCTCTTCACTTGGTTTTCCATTGTATACAGTTGAATTCAAGAGAATTGTTTTTTCTCTTATCTTTTGTGAATAATCAGCAAGTCTTTGCTCAACGTCACGTTTCCATGCACGTGATTCAGTATCATCAATATATTCAGTTGTTTCAGTAATTTTCTTTCGTCTGAATAGATTGAACAAACTAAACCTGTTTTTTTCTTCTGTAGTATAAATTCTTTTAACCTTAGGCTTTTCAAGTCCGTTTTCATACTGCTGCTTTTCATCTTTTAAGAGATCAAGATCATGCCTTATCTTCTCTATCTCTTTTTCATATTTTAAAGCCTTCATATATTTTGATGACAGAATATCAAGTTCCTCCTGAATAATATTGATTTCCCTGTTTATTCTGTTTACACCGTCCTGATACTGTTCTATTCCAAGCTCAAACGAATTTTCTGTCTGGTTATACTTACAATCAGGACAAATATTAAATTCATATTCAGTTACAAGAATACGTACTGACTCTGCTATATCCGGAAGATATCGGGCCATAACATTTGACATATCTGAAACAAGTTTTTCTTTCATTTCAAATGTTGCGGCACTTACTCCGTTATTAATTATTGATGGCAGACTTTTCTCAAGTTCAATCAATTCTTCAGTAGTCTGAAAGCTCTCAAGATTCGCAAGCTGTCTTCCTTTAAAAAGTCTTACTTTTGTTACTGCAAAATCAATTATATTTTCTTTGCACTTTTCAACATCAGCATATATTCTTGACTTAAGCTTATTCATCTTTTCTTCGGTTTCATGTATTTTTTCAGATAACTCATCAATAATCTGCTGTGCATCATCATTATTCACAGCGGATTCATAAATACTGCCTTCAAGCTCAAGATTTTTAAGAGTTTCATCTACCATCTTGGAAGCTCTTAATACAGGAGTAATCAAACCATATCTTGCTTTATTACCTTCAGTAATGAATTGCCATAGTCCGTCCTCAAATTCTTCCATTCTGGACATTTTAAGCAATTTGTATTTTTCATCATCAGTCAATGATGAATGTCCTCTGTATGAAAGATTCTGCGTTGATCTTGCAACCAGTGCCTGATATGCTGAAACGCACCAGAATTCAGGTACATCAGAATTGCTCGGGAATATCTTTCCAAAATTTTTAAGCATATTTTTTGCTACTGTTTCATATGATTCATTTTCGTTCTTTTTAATCTGGTCAATCTTGTTAAGTACAAATATTATCTTATTTGCTTTTGTCTTTATCTGACTTAAGAATTCAAATTCAGACTTTCCCCCTGGTCGGTCAGCACTGAACATGAAAAGACATACATTTGATTTCATTATCTGTGCTTCTGTTATTTCTCTGTGTCCGTCTGCTGTACCGTTAAGGCCGGGGGTATCAACAAGGGTAATATTGCCATTCAAGAAATTTGAATCAAGAAACAGGTCAAGATGATTTACAGTAGCAGCTACCGGTATATCGCTACGCGTACTGACATAATGTGAAATGACATCTGTTTCGATACTGTCTATATCTTCACTGCTTCCGTCAGCATAATATACCTTGCCCTTCTGCTCATTATCTGCCTTGCTTTTATGGCGTAAAAAAGTAACAGTAGCAGTCGTCTCATCAGAATACGAAGGAAGTATTTTTTCACCCATAAGGGCATTTAAAAATGTCGATTTTCCAACGCTGAATTCACCTACTATTACTATTGAGAACTCCTCTTTATTAAGCATTTCAATAAAGTCTGATATAATGGATGATTCCGCTACATATCCGTTTTCATCATAAAATCTTCGAATATCTTTAAGAACGAGTTCCGTTTCGATTTTTTTATCCTCGTACTGAGCCAGATGTCTGTTCATAATCCAATTCCACCTTAAGTGTTACCAAGCACTTTGAGTGCTCCATTTTTTCAAATTTTCATTCAAATTAAATAAAGGACCAGATGCAAATAATTCGACTGCCTTGAGCAAATTATTTGCATCTGGTCCTTTTTTCTGTTATCAT